>CANGTV010000001.1 GCA_947457015.1 Alphaproteobacteria bacterium
TAGTTCGACAAAAAGCTCATCTACAGACCAAAACTCCAGTTCTTCCTCCTGCCTCTCTAGCAGATCAACTTCCTCTTCAAACTTTCAGAAGAAGGACTTAAAGGATCAACCTTCCAAAGAAAGTGGGGGCTTAAAGCTCCAACAGAATCGCATACTAGAAGTTAATCAAAACTTACCTATTACAATCCTAAATAGAGATCCACTTTATGAGCTTATTGTCTCAGCAGAAGATAATGGGTGTGCACTCTATTGTCTTGGGTTTAATAGCCATAAAGAGGCAAGAGAGGCTTTATTACTCCGCTCCAATGATCTGCAAATAAGAAGATTAGTTTTACCTGAGATCCGAGCGGATTTATCTGTAAGCAGCGAATTCTCCCAATTTCTTAGAAATAGTCAAACATACAAGGAGCTGGATAAAGAAACATCCACAGCCCAGACAAATTTAAACACTGTAGTTCAGCAACTGAGCAAGAAGCTTAATGTTGAAAGAACAGCAACCCATGAGCAACTGCAAAGTTCTTCCTTAGATCTCACGGAATATAACAGGCTCTCCCAAGCCAAAGAAAAAGCTGAGGAAGCTTTAACATCTTACCTTGTTTCAAAAGAAGTTTTTGAAACCTTTATTAACGCGTTTTTAAAAGAGGGGATTCCGCAAACTTACGCTCCTGGTGCAACAACCATTCTTGACGCTTTGGCCTATGCTCAAAGAGAAAATCTAGAAGTCGTTGGTAGAGAGAATCAAAACACTGTGAATATTCTTCATCGATCATCCCCGTGGAATAATTTCTGGAAGACTCGCACCTTATTACATACCGGCTACCAAGACACATCCGGTAACTTTATTATGGGGGGATTATCAGGAACTCTTACCACAAATCATTGGAACCACTTTAATCTCTTGGTGGATTATAGTACAGCTCAATTCCATAGAGCGAACCTTTCAAACTTAACCTCCAACTCTTCTTTGTTTTCTTCAACCACGGCCCTCTCTAGTAATTCTAGCTCCTCCTCTTCTGTATCTTCCTCCTCGTCACCCAGCTCACAAGCTATCCAGCTCTTTAATAAGCAAGACAAGAGTTTAATTTTTTCGACTACACCTGACGAAACTAGGCAACTTGTTGAAAAAAAATACGGAAGCAAACTTGAATCTTTAACAATAAGTAAGGATGGATTAATCGCTTCAGATGCGCTGCTCAGAGCCCCTTCTTTTCCTCAAGAATACGAAAGGGAGCAGAATTTAATTCAAATTCTAGAATTACAAGAAGGTCTGGAAGGTTTCATCCATCATACCCTTTCTGTTATTAAGGCTCAAAAACTCCTCATGCAGAATAAAATGGGGGGTGTATCATATTCAAAACAAGACTATGCATACTTAACAAGCATTTATGGTAATAACGACAAACAAATAAAAGCTCAACTTGAGAGAAGTTACCAAGAACTTTCTATCCTGGAGAATCAACCCTCCGATTTAGGCATACTACGAAAAAGCATCAAAGCTATCAGCCAAGGAAAACAAGAAGCCGCCATATCTCTTTTCAGTCGGACATTGTTTAGATATATCATCATGCTTGCCTCTTGTGGTCAGAACCAGGAGGGGATAGGAAATGCAAACAGTGATAATGGTAAAGGAACTTTTCCAAGCACACGGCCTCAATATTTTTCTACTCATTCGCCACTTGGCAAGGTTCTCGTCTTATTTAATGTTAATAATTTTTGGACATTATCCCAGCAATTAAGGCTTCTTTATGATTTTCTTCCCGATTCCGCTATTCAAAAAGAATTACGTCCTTATTTACTTATGCCATCTCTTTACCTTTACTTACAGGGGTTTCAGGAAGATCAAAAAATACGAGGAAGCTATATAAGAGGACACTCAAAACTCTCTTTTCGTTCAACACATTGGGATCCTAGTACCTGCTTGGACATGGATAGAACTTGGATAATGAATTCGAATGAAGGTACGCAAACGCAGATTCTTGCGCTAATGGAAGAGCCAAAGTGCTTAAAATCAAAAAAGAAGAAAAAAAAGAAGAAAGAAAAAAAAGAAGAAGTCCTTCTTCCCATCAATAGCAAGGATTATTCAACCTTGAAATGCGAGACCGCATCTACCCAAACTGCTTCCGTAAGTAGCACGCTTCCTCTAACTTCGAAGAGCGCAGATACGACTTCTGGAAAATCTTCAAATACCAACCTTTCTCCATCCTTAACCACAACAACATCTTTAGAAAAAAAAGACTATGAGAAAAAAAAGTATATTCCTCAGAAGATAGGACCGAGTTTATTAGAAAAGCGCATCATACAGATAATTGAGTCGAGTAAAACAAACCAACATTTTACCTTATGCTACTTGAAACCTATAAAGCCAATCCTTCTTTCTGATAAAGATCATATTTTGATTTATGAGAGCCTTTTTAATCTTCATACAAGCTCATCACCTGCCCCTACAAAATGGTCAAATTTTGTGCATTTTTTTGAAAAGGGTTTGGGAGGAAAAGTCACACCCAGCATGGGGAATGGCTCAGCTCATATCCTTGAGATAATCGTACTTAATGAGAAGGGAGAAGAATTGCCCTCATCTCGCCCCATTCATAAGCCCCATCCTGATGGGATCTTATACGATGAACTTATCAAGCGTATAAAACGCCTCTTTGAATATTGGGGGTTAGCTCCTAAACAAGGGAATATTAAGTTTAAATAAAGAAATACAAATTGTTGTATAAGGAAAAAACAAATGTTTTTATTATATGTTGATTCTTAATTTATATTTGTATATCGGATTAATTGTGAACCTCCACGGGGCAAGCCCCGTGGAGGTTCACCACTTATCAATATTGGGCCTGCCAGAAGGCGACGCCGTACACTGCTAGACTCAAGAGCTTTTAAAAACCACGCGAGAGCAGGGCTTTTTGAGTTAGCCTGCCAGGCGACCGTCTTGAAGAAGGTTGTTAATACGCGCGAGCGGCAGATATCCTATGCCGAGGCCCATGAGGTGAGCTTGGACTTTTGCATCCATTGTGGGCACAATGATTTTGGACTGACGTGAAATAGCACCCGACGATCGTTTGGAGAGGCCTTGAGAGGTGTCTGAAACAACAATGCTTGGAAAAGCTTCTAAATCTTCTGGCGTTAGGGGGGCAGGAAAACGGGTCAGAGGATGATCTTTAGCGACTGCAAAAACAAATTCTACCGTTCCCAACGGCTGTTGATCACACAGAAGATCAAGAGGCGGATCGCCGGTTGTTCCAATGGCAAGGGTTGCTCGATTCTCGAGGAGGGCATCCCAACAGCCATTTAAGACTTCGCGCGAGATGCGAAGATTAACGTTAGGGGCTGCTTTGCGAAATTCTTCTATAAGAAAAAATAAATTTTCTGTTGGAAAAACATCATCGATGGCGATGGAAAATTCTTCCTCCCACCCTTTTTTAATTTGCTGAATGTCCGCTTTAAGACGTTCTAATCCTTGGAGAAGAGGTTTGCCTCTCTCCAGGAAAAACCGTCCTTCAGGGGTTAAGGTGGGGCGATAGGAGGAGCGATCAAAAATCTGGAAACCAACCTGATCTTCTAGCTTTTTAATGTGTTGTGTGATCGCTGAACGGGTGCGATAAAGGAGGTCTGCCGCTGCAGAAAAGGAACCAGAGCGTTCTATGGTGGCAAGAAGGATTAAATCCTGGATATCAAAATTCATGCGCGGTCTCATCTTGTTAAGAAAAAATAACCATTCTGTTTAAAATTATCAAATTAATTTTTTTTATTTTTTTATGTTATAAGGAAAAAGTAACTTAGAATATTAAGATATTTTAAACAAATTTTGTAACCAGAAAGGATAAAGCAATGAGTAAAACAACGAAAATGGCTAAGATTATAGGCGCTTCATTCTTGGCGGCCTCTTCCGCCGTAGGGGAAAGTGCCCCTCAGGCCCCCTTGCAAAACACACAACAGGCTGTTGAGTATTTTACGCAGGAATTGAACTTCAAAACAAATCCTCATGGGGTTAAAGCGGTTCTCGAAGGAAAAGAGAAAAACGTGATTATCGTTGATGTCCGTTCTGCAAAAGATTACGCCAAAGGCCATATTCCAGGCGCAATTAACATTCCTTGGGAAGAGCATGAAGGCTTTGACGGGGCTGAAACGGAATTTCCTGAATTAAGCAAAGATAAATATGCGTACGTTTATTGTTACCAGTTGTTGTGCAATTTGGGACAAAAAGCAGCCAAAAAATTTGCGTCCCTCGGCTATCCCGTGAAAGAGATCGTGGGAGGATTTGACGAATGGAAAAAAGAGGGGAATCCTGTTAAGAAATAAAAGGGAAATATAATCACCTCAGGCGTTGCCTGAGGTGATGAAGAGAGTATTATTTCCTCTATCTCAACGCCCTCACTGCTTCCGCAATGCGGCGACAGCCGTCCAGCAAAAGCTTTGTTTCTGTGGCATAAGAAATCCGGAAATAAGGAGAAAGCCCAAAAGCAACGCCTGGCACAACTGCAACGCCTGCGGAGTCTAAAAGATAAGTCGCAAACGCAGAATCATCTGTAATGACCGCTCCTGAAGGCGTTGTTTTTCCTATAAGAGACGCGCAAGAAGGATAAAGGTAAAAGGCACCTTGCGGAGTGAAGCAGGTAAGCTCCGGAGCCTCGCCCAAAATCTTTAAAGCTTGATCGCGCCTCTCTGCAAAGGTTTGAACCCATTCATTTAAGAAGCCTTGAGGGCCTTCGAGAGCCGCGAGAGCGGCTTCTTGCGCGATGGAGGTTGCATTTGAGGTTGATTGCGACTGTAACATGGTCATGGCTTTAATAAGGGGGAGTGGACCTGCTCCATACCCAATGCGCCAGCCCGTCATAGCGTAGCTTTTAGAAACCCCATTGACCGTGAGAACGCGCTCTTTGAGATCAGGAGCAATTTGAACAAGGGTTGTGAACTGAAACCCGTCATAGACAAGGTGTTCATAGATATCGTCGCTTAAAACATACACATGAGGATGCTGACGTAAGACGGTGGCTAACTCCTCAAGCTCTTGGCGTGAGTAAGCCATGCCGGTGGGGTTGCCTGGAGAATTTAAAATCAGCCACTTTGTTTTGGGGGTAATGGCATTTTCCAACTCTTTGGAGGTTAATTTTAAATGATGTTCTGAAGAACATTTCACAACGATAGGGACGCCTTCTGCAAGGGCCACCATGTCAGGGTACGACACCCAGTAAGGGGCAGGAATGATAACCTCATCCCCTGGATCAAGGGAGGCTAAGAAGGCGTTGAAAATGACCTGCTTTGCACCCACTCCCACAATAATTTGCTCTGGTGCGTAGTCGATTTCGTTTTCACGCTTGAATTTTTGAGCAATGGCTTTGCGTAAGGGGAGAATTCCAGCAACAGCGGTGTATTTTGTCTTTCCTTGTCTCAAGGCACGGATAGCTGCGTCTTTAATAAACTGAGGGGTGTCGAAGTCGGGCTCTCCTGTTCCAAAGTCAATCACATCGTGTCCCAAAGCCTTGAGTTCTGTCGCGCGCGCGGTGACGGCTAAGGTAGGAGAAGGCTTGATATACGCCATGCGGTGGCTAATGAGAGACATGAGAATTCTTTCCTTGTAACTGATTTTATTATACAGCAAACTGCCCTCTATGATCAATCAAATCAACCCTCAGTTTTTTTCTAGGGACGCCTTTTGTAAGGCTTATCCCCAGTTATATTATGGGATGGATCAGAAATGGCTTGTTGTTATGACAGGGGACGATCAGGTTTGCGGTCTTGCGCTGAAGATCTTTCCCCATCCCTTATCCCTTCTCAGGTGCTTTAAAAAACATACCTTAATTGAAAAGGAAATGAGCCTCTCTCAATCAGCACCCTATCTTCTGGCAGGGACTCCCTTTCAACAGCATGTTTGGAAGGCTCTTCTCGAGATTCCTCGTGGGATTGTGGTGAGCTATCAGGATCTAGCTAATCGCCTCCATATGCCTAAAGCCGTAAGAGCGGTTGCAAATGCTGTAGGGGCTAATCCGATTTCTCCTTTAATTCCTTGTCATCGCATTGTGGGGAGTCGACAGCATATGGGAGGATATCACTGGGGAGTACCGGCAAAGGCGACTCTTTTGCGAGAAGAAGGGGTCGATCTTTCTTCTTTTAAGGGGCTTCCCATAGGACTTGAGAAGGAGTATAGAGAGAGCACTTTTTAAACCTGGAGATTAACATGCAACGTACTTTATCTATTCTTAAGCCAGACGTAACACGCAGAAATTTAACGGGAGCGGTGAATGGACGAATAGAAAATTCGGACTTGAGAATTATTGCACAGAAGCGCATTCATCTGTCCCTTGAACAAGCTCAACAATTTTATGCAGTCCATCAAGAAAGGTCATTTTTCAATGACTTGTGTTCTTTTATGAGTTCAGGGCCTGTTGTTGCTCAAGTTTTGGAAGGCGACAACGCTGTTGAGCAATACCGTAAGATTATGGGGGCCACCAATCCTGCTAATGCAGATGAAGGCACTATTCGTCGAGATTTTGCTGAGTCTATCGAAGCAAATTCAGTGCATGGATCTGATAGCCTTGAAAATGCGGGGATTGAAATTGCTTTCTTCTTTAGCCAAATGGAAATTGTTGGCTAAGACTACGGCCTTACTACCCACCAGTTTTCTCTTCTTTGTCATCCCCGAGCTAGAAATGCTTTGTTTTCCGTAGGAAAACATTAGAATTTCTTCATCGGGGATGACAAAAGAAGGGCAACGGCTAAGAGAGAGCTAATCCTAAGGAGCGGACGCCACACTAAGGATGCCATGCTTTTCTGCAGGGGCGTCCTTAAAGCCTCTTTTTGCTTTTTCTAAAGCTGTCCAAATCTTGGCATCTTGACCGTACTCATCGTCAACAAAGTTCCATTTATAGTTTTCATCTTCAAAAACCGTAAAATAGGTTATGAAAACAGGAAGAGACGCTTCGAGCTTGACGCGTTTTGTTCGGGTTCCTGACGATTCTTCTTCGATGCGGTTGCGCGTCCATTCATGTGGGTTATTGAAAACGAATCCAGCCAGCTTTACGGGGTCTTGTACGCGGATACAGCCGGAACTTAAGGCTCTTTTGGCTTTGTTAAAAAGTTTTTCCTCTGGTGTTCCATGCAGATAGATAGAAAAGGGATTATCAATTGTGAAGCGGATTTTTCCAAGTGCATTGGCATTGCCGGGGCTTTGAACGATCCGTATGGGGAAGCTTCCACTCGAATAGGAGTCCCAATTAACGGACGTTGGGCTGAGTTCTTCTCCAGATGAATTATAAAAATGATATCCCTTTCCCGCAAAGGCGTTGGGGTTGCGTTTGAGCTTTGGCAATTTATCTTTTACGGCAATGCTGGTGGGAACATGCCAGGAAGGATTAAAAATAATCTCGGTCATGGGCGCGTAAAAAACTGGAGTTTTCCTATACTCTCGTCCTGTAATGATGGGCATATAGAAAGAATTGATCCCATTCACAGCCTTTAAGTAAAATCCAGGAATGTTCACTTGAATATAACGAGAGGGGAGAGGGGTTGGAAGCCACCTTTGGCGTTCAAGGCTGACGATGATGGATTTAAGGCGGTCTTCAATAGGCGTATTTAAAGCTTTAAGTGTTTCTCCTCCGACCTTTCCATCTTGCTCGAGGCCATGGCGACTTTGATAAAGTTTAAGAGCTTCTTCTAAATCTTCGTCAAAAACGTCAGATCCTTGCCCGTGACCAGAGAGTGTATCTTGAGCGATGAGCAGAGTTTTCAGAGCTTCCACGAGAGGGCCTTTGTCTCCTTTTTGAAGTTTAGTGTTTTTTGGCAGTTGTGGCCATTCTCCAAGGGTTTGCTTGTGGCGATAAAGGGCTAAAAGCTGCTTCATATGTTGATATTCTGGGGTAGGCGGGGCGAGATCATAAATCCAACTGCACTGCTCAGGGTGAGACAAATACTCTTTTAAAAGCTGGACGGCATCCACAGCCTTTCGTTTGAGATGAATATTTTTATCCACTGCCTGCGGGTCAAGACGTCCTCCCTTCATATCAGAGATATAATTAAGGGCCGCAAAGGTTAAGAGGGCATCCGCCTCTTTTTGAGTTTCAGGAGAGGTTAGGTCTGCTTTTTTCAGATGTTCAACAAAAGGCAGGTAATCTTCTGCCCATAGACCGTCATCCTTGGCGTGCGTGAGAGCGTCAAGAAGAGATAATCCACAAGCGGTCCAGGTATTATTTTGGATCCAAAAGAGTTTTTCTTGAAGAGGATCGTAAGCTTTTTGAACACGGGAATCTTCTTGGGCGTTAGGCAATGCGCGCCCATAGGTTAAGCTAAAAAGCCCCATAAAGAAAAAAAGACAGATTTTTCTTTTCATTTTCTCTCCTAAAAAACAAACAAATGCTTTTGTTGACGACACTAAGAGAGTCAGTTATAACTCTAATCATCAGTGTGGATAACTTGTAAATAAGGACTATTATGGCACAACACCAATCAGCAATGAAGCGGATTCGTCGGGATGCACGGCAAACCTTACGTAATCATTCTCGACTTTCACGCGTTCGGACTTTTATTAAAAAAGTGGAAGCAGCATTAATGGCGGGCGATAAATCAAAAGCTCAAGAAGCATTGGCCCTCGCTCAGCCAGAAATTATGCGAAGTGTTACGAAAGGGGTCTTGCATAGAAATACGGCCGCTCGTAAATTATCTCGCCTTAATGCGCGTGTTAAAGCAGCGTAGCAGCGTAGTGGTATAACAATTTAACTCTGTATTTTCTTATTATATGTTGCTTGCTGTGTAAAAACTGCAGCTCATCTGTTACACCTCTCTACAATGATTTACAAATATGAACACAGCAAAAATTGATCTCGAAGCACAATGGGAGAGCATTCAAGGGCGGCTACTTGAAGAGTATGGCGAAGCTACATATTCAAGCTGGTTAAAGCCCTTATCTGTGATAGATCAACAGAAAGATAGCGTACGTTTGGCAGCCCCAACGGCTTTTATGCGCGATTGGGTGAAAAATAATTATGCTGACCGTGTTAAAGTCATTCTGCAAAGTCTCAATGATAATATTCGCCAATTAGATATTATCACCGCGGTGGCTGAGGAAGAAAAAGCACCTTCCGAAGATTCTTTCATAGATTTATCAGATGTGGGCTCAACGCTTGATCCTCGGTTTACTTTTGAAAATTTTGTTGTGGGAAAGCCAAATGAGTTGGCTCACGCGGCAGCGCGTAAAGTGGCTGAATCAGAAATGGTCACCTTTAATCCTTTGTTTTTGTATGGTGGCGTAGGCCTTGGAAAAACTCACCTTATGCATGCGATTGCGTGGCATATTAGAAAGTGTCACCCAAAGCGTAAAGTTATTTACTTATCTGCTGAAAAATTCATGTATCAATTTGTAAGAGCCTTGCGTTTTAAGGATACAGTTGCTTTTAAAGATCAATTTCGTTCGGTAGATGTGTTGATGATTGATGATGTTCAATTCATCAGCGGAAAAGAGTCAACTCAAGAAGAGTTTTTTCATACCTTTAATGCTCTTGTGGATCAAAACCGCCAGATTATCATTTCTGCTGACAAATCGCCGTCAGATTTAGAAATGGAAGAGCGCCTCAAATCTCGTTTGGGATGGGGCCTTGTGGCCGATATTCACCCCACAACCTACGAGCTTCGCCTTGGAATTTTACAAGCAAAAGCAGAGCAATTGGATCTCACGCTCCCCTCAAAGGTTCTTGAATTTTTAGCCTATAGGATTTCCTCCAATATCCGGGAGCTTGAAGGGGCCTTAACGCGGGTTGTCGCCCATTCAACCCTTGTAGGTCGCCAAATTACTCTTGAATCCACCCAAGATGTTTTAAGAGATTTATTACGAGCGAACGATCGACGGGTGACAATTGAAGAAATCCAGAAAAGAGTTGCGGAATATTATAGTGTAAGGTTTTCTGATATGCATTCTCCTCGAAGGTCGCGCGCGGTGGCGCGTCCTCGGCAAGTGGCTATGTATTTAGCAAAACAACTCACCTCTCGGTCTTTACCAGAAATTGGGCGTAAATTTGGAGGGCGGGATCACACAACGATATTGCATGCGGTGAAAAAAATTGAAGAATTGATGGCAAAAGAAAAAAGTATGTGTGAGGATATTGAATTGCTACGTCGAACGCTGGAGAGTTAAATGATGACTGCTGAATCTTTACAAACAGATTTTCTCCACCTGGTGGTTGAGAAACAACTGCTTCTTAAAGCGTTGGCCCATTGCCAAGGAGTCGTGGAGCGCCGGAATACGGTTCCTATCCTTGCCCATGTGCTTCTTGAGGCTCAAGGAAATTCTTTAAAAATTACGGCAACCGACCTTGAAATTGCCCTTGTTGAAACAGTTCCGGCTCATATTAAAGCCCAAGGGAGTACGACAGTTTCTGCCCACCTTCTTTTTGATGTTGTGCGGAAGCTTCCAGAAGGTGCTGAAATTGAGCTAAAAATGGAAGAAGGCGGGGCGTCTCTTCGTTTGCAGTCAGGAAGGGCTTCCTATAGTTTTGCATGCTTGCCGGCGCTCGACTTTCCTTCTATGACAACAGAAGACCTTCCCTGTACATTTAAAATTCATGGGGCAGAGCTTTCTCGGCTCATTGATAAAACGCGTTTTTCCATGTCTACCGAGGAAACCCGGTATTATCTTAATGGAATTTTCTTTCATAATACCCCAGATGGGTTTTTGCGAGCTGTGGCAACCGATGGGCTGCGTCTTGCGCAAGCACAAGCGGAACTGCCTGCGGATGCTTCAGCCATGCCTCACGTTATTATTTCTCGCAAAACAATTCAGGAAATCCGTAAACTGATTGATGAGATAGCGGAAGACATAACCCTCTCTCTTTCTGAAAATCAGGTGCGCTTTGCGGTGGGCACGTCCGTTCTTATCTCTCGTCTTATTGAAGGAAAATTTCCTGATTACGAGAAGGTCATTCCCTTTGGAAATGATAAGGTTTTAGAAGTGGATGTAAAATCTTTTGCAGAAGCTGTGGATCGTATTTCCATTATGTCGACAGATAAGCTGCGCCCCGTAAAGATACGCGTAGAAGGAAATACAATGGCTATTTCTGCCCATAGTAGTGAAACGGGAAGCGCTGTTGAAGAATTAGAAGTCAAATACGGCAGCAATTCCGTTGATTTTGGTTTTAATGCCCGCTTTATTTTGGATGTGACCCAACAAATTTCAAGCGCAACATTGCAGATTTTGATTGGGGATGACACCCAAGCTATTATCGCAAAAGACGCGGGGGATGAATCGGCTCTTTATGTTCTGATGCCGATGCGGGTCTAGCAGTGTAGCAGAAAGGAATAATTACCTTCATATCAATCCTCCGTCAGTATACCGATAATCGCGTTTTAACCATTTGGTTCATTGCTTACGCGAATGGGCTTCCTCTGCTTTTAACAGCCAAGACTTTGGGAATTTGGCTTAAGAGCTATGGCCTTGATTACATGTCCATTGGTCTTTTTGGTCTGCTCCACCTTCCTTATACGCTTAAGTTTTTATGGGCCCCCTTTTTAGATCAAGTTTCCTTACCTTTCTTAAAGAAATACTTAGGGCAGCGCCGTAGTTGGCTTTGTCTTGTCCAGATAACGGCTATGGGGGGGCTTTTATCAATGGCGTTTCTTGACCCCATTGAAAATTTAAAAACGTTTGTTGCATGTGGGTTTCTTGTGACGATGTCAGCTGCAAGCCAGCATGTTCTTCTTATGGCCTATCAAATGGAAACCTTAGGATCGCGCGAGTGGGGGGTAGGAGAAGGAATGGGGGTCTTTGGATACCGCATGGCGATCTTTACCTCAGGTGCTGGGGCTCTTTATCTTGCCGCTTACCTTACGTGGCAAGAGGTTTATGTGATTATGTCTCTCTTGATGGCTGTTGGTTTTTTTGCAGCTTTAATTATGCACGAGCCAGATCGTTTTGCTTCTCAGCATGCCTATTCCTTTGTAAGTTGGAAAGAATGGGGACGACGGGCTTTTCTAGCTCCTCTTAAAGATTTCATGGCTCAAGCAGGATGGAGAGAGATCCTGATTTTTATGCTGCTTTATCGGCTGCCAGAACATCTTTTAGGAATGATGCAACCTCTCTTGTTGCTTGATTTAGGGTTTACCTACATCGAAATAAGTAATGTGGCCAAAGTTTTTGGCTTAGGAGCAATGATTTTAGGAGGACTTATGGGGGGATATTGGATCCGCCTTTATGGGTATAAAAAAGTCCTCTTTTGGGGGGCTGTTGCCCATGGAGTGGGGTGTCTTCTTTTTTTTGTGCAGCAAAGGCTGGGTGCTAACCTTCCTTTTTTGTACATTACCCTAGGCGTTGAGCATTTCGTAAGTGGCGTTACCTTAACGGGCTTTTTTTCTTATCAATTAACTTGCTGTACTGTCACCTTTGCGGCTACCCAATTGGCACTTTTAACGTCGTTTTCTGGCCTTAGTCGAACACTTTGTGCCCCTCTTGCGGGCGGTGTAGTCGAATTCTTTGGCTGGACTCCTTACCTTGTCTTGGTTTGTCTCTCTACTCTTCCAGGGATTATATGGGTTTATCGCATTCCTTTTTCGAGACCTTAAAATGTTGGATTTTTTGTTTAATTTAGTGTAAGCTCTTTTTATAATAACGAGAAAATCCATGCGTTGTCTTGCTCTTAGTACAGCAGAAACTTATGACCTCCACGGCCTTGCGTTGGCCTTGGAGGAAGTTGAGTTTATTAATTTTTATACAGATGCTCTTCATGCGGCTTACAAAGATTGGGATATCTTTATCTTTCGGTATGGATGTATTGTTTTATGGAATGTTCCGACTGAAGAAGAAACTCAATTTTTAAATCTTCTTGAAAAACATTCCCAAAACTCAATCAACCCTGTGTTTGAAGAGTTTGACTACTGTTTTGCAAGCAAGCCACGGTTTTTTCAAGATAAGATTACACTCTCTAAAACACGCTCTCATGCTCTTCAAATGTTGGCTGTGTCTTACGGTCTCTCTCAAGCTATAAAGCTTACGGCTTTTGAGGCGGGCATTGATAATACAATCGAAATGACAAAAAACATTCCTCAAGAGCTGGCGCGTCGCGGAAAAATATCGCTTTCCCGTAAAGAAATCTCAAGAAGAATTGGGGAGTTATTCATTGAGCGTAATTCTGTAAATTTGCACAGCGACATTTTGGATGCTCCTGTTTTTATCTGGGATCATCCCGAATATGAAAGCCTTTATACGATGACAATTAATGATTTGGAGCTCCACGCCCGCACGGCTGTCCTTAATCGCAGATTGGATATCGTTAAAGAGCTCTTTGAAATGATGCGAGATGAACTTAACAATCGCCATTCAACCATGTTAGAATCAATCATCGTGATTCTTATTATGATGGAAGTGTTTCTGACTCTTGTCATTCATGTTTTTCATTTAGTTTAAGGAAACTTTTAACGAGATCTTTATTATTTCCTTACATACTGAAAGTATCCATAAGAAAGGGAGTATCATTATGCTTAAGCAGAAAAAAAAGTGGGTTCTTGTTGCAGATGGGGCAAGAGCTCGAATTTTTGTCAGAGATAACAATAAACTTGAAAATGCCCTGGGGCAGGATTTCGTTGGTGAAAACTTAAGAGAGAGTGCTTTGGGCACGTCTAAGCCAGGACGAGATTTTGAAAGTAGCAACTCTGCGCGCCATGCTTATCAACCGCACACGGACTGGCATCAACATCAAAAGACTCTTTTTGCAAAAGAACTATGCGATATTTTAGAAAAAGCGACTGAAAATGCAGAATTTGATGAACTGGTCATTATATCTCCTCCTAAGACCCTTGGAGATTTAAGAGAGAATTTATGTAAGCAAACCTTATCAAAGGTTACCGCTGAGATTCCAAAAGATGTAACAAAATTCACGGAGCCTGAGCTTGTAAGCTTCTTGGAGAGAGAAATATAGAGTGAAAGTAATTATTTGTGGTGCGGGTCAAGTCGGTTTTAGTATTGCCCGCTACCTTTCAACTCATGACAACGATGTGACAGTAATTGATCAATCGGAAGAGCTGATTAATCATATTTCAGGAGTCCTCGATGTAAGAGGAATCGTTGGTTTTGCGTCGCATCCGGATGTTCTTAGCCGCGCAGGACTTCATGAGACGGACATGATCATCACAGTGACCTTTGCTGATGAGGTCAATATGGTCGCTTGTCAAATCGCACATTCTCTTTTTAACGTTCCCATAAAAATTGCACGTGTGCGGAATAAGAGTTATCTCAGCCCAGAGTGGGCGGCTCTTTATAACCCAGATCATATGCCCATTGACTTAATCATTTCCCCTGAACTCGAAGTTGCGCGCGCTATTGGACGCGGTTTGGAAGTTCCTGGCGCTTTCGAAGTGATTCCTTTTGCTGAACAGAAAATTCAATTGGTGGGTATTAGATGCAAAGCAAAAGCGTCTATTTTAAATACGCCTTTGCGTCTGCTTGAGGGTCTGTTTCCTGACCTTGATCTGCGTGTATTATTTATAGTCCGAGGAGATGATGGTTTTGTTCCCACCGGATCGGATCAATTGAAAGAAGAGGATGAGGTCTATCTTCTTATTCCTCAAGAAATGCTTATGCATGCTGTTGAAGCTTTTGGATTTAATGACCAAAAATCCCAGCGTCTCTTAATTTTAGGGGGAGGGAATGTAGGTCTTTGTTTGAGCGAAGAGGTTGAGACGTATCATCCAAATATTTCTCTTACGCTTATTGAAAATGATAAAGACCGGGCGATGTATGTAGCAAATCAATTGTCTCGTGCAGTTGTCTTGCGAGGAGATGCTTTAGATCTGGAAATCTTGAGAGAGGCAAACGCCAAAGCCGCTGACAAGGTTGTGGCGGTGACGTCTGATGATAAGGTTAATATTTTAGCTTCTCTTTTAGCCAAGCGCATGGGGGCGAAGCAATCAATGGCCCTCATTAATAGTTCATCTTATTCAAGTTTAATTCCCTCCTTAGGCATTGGTTCAGTCATTAGTCCTAAGGCTTTAACCGTCTCAAGTATTCTGCAATACGTAAGGCGTGGTCGAATTCGCACCGTTCACTCCTTAAGAGATAATTTTGGAGAAGTCATTGAAGCTGAAGCCGTGGGAACGTCCAGTGTGCTTGGGATGACGGTTGGGGAAGTCAACATGCCACAAAGCTTAATTATTGGGGCGATTATTCGAGGAGACCAGATTCTTATGCCGCGGGAAGAAACGGTTATTAAGGTTCAAGATCGCGTCATTTTAATGGTGACGAGTCCGGCCGTTAAACGGTTTGAGAAGTTGTTTTCTGTAAGGTTAGAGTATTTTTAAGTGAATGGACAATTCAAAAATTTGATTTTTTCTGTGAAAATGAATACAATGATAAATGCAAAATTTAAAAAGTGTGTCTAGAGTGACCCATTCCTTACGATTCGTGTCATCCCCGCGAAGGCGGGGATCCAGAAGATGTGGGATTGTATTGTTAAAGGGTCATTAGCATGCAGAACGCTTATGTCTTAAAAAAATTGCTTCGTTTTCAGCTTCTTCTGGATCCCCGCCTTCGCAGGGATGACAAAGGGAGCAATAACAGCAAGAGAGTGGATTGTCTTTATATGGTTGCTGTACTCCCATGACCCACGGTTGGATAATAGTTGATAAACCCGAAGGAATAACCTCAGCACACGTCGTTGCTAAAATTAAACGCCTTTTTAACGTGAAAAAAGCAGGGCACGGGGGGACGTTGGATCCTTTGGCTTCGGGTGTTCTCCCTATTGCCTTAGGGGAAGCCACGAAAACCCTCGCGTATGTCTTAGAAGGACAAAAAGCCTATCGTTTTGAGGTAAAGTGGGGCGAGGCGCGCTCAACGGAGGACCGAGAAGGAGAGATAACCGCCACATCGTCTCATCGTCCATCTCGTCAAGACATTGAGCAGATTCTCCCGCTTTTTAGGGGAGAAATTGAGCAAATTCCTCCTATTTATTCCGCCCTTAAAGTGAACGGGAAGCGTGCTTATGCTTTGGCGCGCGAAGGAAAAGACGTGGTGTTAGCGCCGCGACACCTTACAATTAACTCTTTGGAGCTTCTTGATGTTTTTTCTGAATCCGCCGTTTTTGAAGTTGTCTGTAGTAAAGGAACCTATGTGCGGAGTCTTGCGCGAGATTTGGCTTTGAAGTTGGGAACTTATGGACATCTTATAAGTCTAAGACGCTTAATGGCCGGTTCTTTTCATGAAAAAGATGCGATTTTACTAGATTCTCTTCTCGAGATAGGGCATAACACAGAATTAGTGAAATATGTTTTGCCTCTTCAAGATGCGCTGGCCGACATCCTGGCTCTTGAGGTGGAAGACAAAGAGGCACGTTTGCTTCGCCAAGGTCAGTCTATTTCTTTGCCCCACAGGGGGGAAGAAGTTGTCTTGATTATGTGTGAAGGCGTACCTCAAGCCCTTGCGAGAGCAGGGGAGGGGGTTGTTAAACCCCTGCGCGTATTTAATATGTAACCTGAGAGGAGAAAGCGATGTCGATTACAAATGCACGGAAACAAGAAGTTATTCAAGAATTTGCGACGCAAAAGAATGATACGGGGTCTCCTGAAGTTCAGGTAGCTGTGTTAACAGAGCGTATCGTCAACCTGACCTCCCATTTAGGAGACCATAAAAAAGATTTTCACTCTCGTCGAGGCCTTCTCATGCTCGTAAGCCGGAGACGCCGTCTTCTTGATTATTTAAAAAAGACTGACGAAGGTCGTTATGGAAAGCTCATTGAGCGACTTGGGTTGCGGCGTTAGAGGAGCCATTCTTAAATAAATCACCACTGGCGTCCTATTTTATCGATATCATCTCGAAGTTCTTAAGGGAAACTTTCTGAAAAGAGTTCACGATGGTGTTGGATAGGTATCGTTGACAGGATGTGGTGTGTAGCTGACTCACTTAAAACAAAATAGGAATCAAAATAGAATGTTTAAAGTTTATAAAAAAGAAATAAATTGGGGAGGGAAGACCTTAACCCTTGAAACGGGAAGATTAGCGCGTCAAGCAGACGGGGCTGTTCTCGTGACCTATGGAGAGACAATTGTTTTATGTACAGCTGTAGCCCACAAAAAAGCTATGCCAGATGTGGACTTCTTCCCTCTTACGGTTCACTACCAAGAAAAGGCTTATGCGGCAGGACGTATCCCCGGTGGATTTTTCAAGCGGGAAGCAAAGCCCAGTGATCAAGAAACATTAACGTCACGTCTCATTGATCGTCCTATTCGTCCTCTTTTTATCCCAAGTTTCCGCAATGATACCCAAATTGTTTGTACGGTTTTAAGCCATGATATGGAAACATCTTCTGATGTTCCTGCTCTTGTGGGAGCATCTGCTGCTCTAACACTTTCTGGACTGCCTTTTTTGGGCCCTATTGGGGCAGCCCGTGTGGGATTCATTGATGGTAACTTTGTTTTAAATCCTACATTGGATCAGCTTCCCTCCTCTCAACTGAATTTGGTTGTAGCTGGGACCGCTGAAGGGGTATTGATGGTGGAATCGGAAGCACACGAGCTTTCGGAAGCTCAAATGCTTGAAGCTGTTATGTTTGGGCATACCCATTTTCAGCCTGTTATTCAAATGATTATAGATCTTGCAGAAGAGTGTGCAAAAGACCCTTGGGACCTTCTCCCTGAAGACCCTCAGAGAGAAAAACTCATTGAGCGCTTGAAAGAACTGGCGACAGATGATTTGAGCGTTGCGTATAGTGTTAAGGACAAGGCTCTTCGTCATGAAAAGGTCAGTCTTGTTAAGGCGCAGACAGTGGAAGCGCTCAAAGAAGAAGGATTTCCTGAATCTCTAGCCGTTACTGAATTTAAAGAGCTTATGAAAAATTTAGTTCGCCAAGAAATTCTAAAAACAGGTAACCGCATTGATGGACGAGATACAAAAACCATAAGACCCATTGTGTGTGAAGTTGGCGTTTTGCCGCGGGCTCATGGAAGTGCCTTGTTTACACGGGGATCCACTCAAGCTCTTGTCATAGCAACACTTGGAACAGGTCAAAACGAACAAATTATTGATGCACTCGAAGGCGAGTATAAGGAAAATTTCTTGCTTCATTATAACTTTCCTCCTTATTCTGTGGGAGAGACAGGACGTATGATGGGTCCTGGTCGACGAGAAATAGGCCACGGAAAACTTGCGTGGAGAGCGCTCCATCCCTTGATGCCTTCTAAAGATAAGTTTCCTTATACGGTACGGCTTGTTTCTGAAATTACAGAATCTGATGGATCATCGTCTATGGCCTCTGTTTGTGGTGGCTCTCTCGCCTTGATGGATGCCGGTGTGCCTCTTGAACGACCTGTTGCGGGCATTGCTATGGGGCTTATAAAAGAAGGAGAGGATTTTGCAGTTCTTTCCGATATCATTGGAGATGAAGACCACCTAGGAGACATGGATTTCAAAGTTGCAGGAAGTGACAAAGGAATTACAGCCCTTCAGATGGATCTGAAAATTACTAGCATTACCCGGAACATCATGGAAATTGCTCTTGAACAAGCTCGCGAAGGTCGTCTCCATATTTTGGGTAAAATGAAGGATGCCCTGGAAGGCGCTCGAGAAGATGTAAATGAATATGCACCGCGCATGATTACATTTACAATTTCTAAGGATAAAATTCGAGAAGTGATTGGAGCAGGCGGCAAGGTTATTCGTGAGATCTGCGAAACCACAGGCGCTAAAGTCGATATTTCTGATGATGGGACAATTAATATCGCAGGGGCTAATGCTGATGTGCTTGCAGCTGCTGAAAAGTGGATTCGAGGGATTACGGATGAACCTGAAGTAGGGATGATTTATAAGGGTAAAGTCGTTCGTATTGTTGACTTTGGTGCCTTTGTAAGTTTCTTTGGCAGCCAAGATGGTCTTGTCCATATTAGTGAGCTTGCTCCACGACGCGTGGAAAAAACAAATGATGTAGTTAAAGAAGGGGATGAAGTTTTTGTGAAAGTGATTGAAATGGACAATCGCGGAAAAATTCGTCTCAGCATGAAGAACATTGACCAAACGACAGGAAAAGAGAAGCTTCCTGAAGGAGAGTAAGCACCTTTGAAACCACTTAATTCAATTCGTCTGTCCGGTCGTGATGTTCTCCCTCTTGTTGAGGGAGGAAAAGGAATTTCTGTGTCAACTGGGGAAAGTTCTGGGGCGTGGTCGGCTGCGGGCGGCGTGGGAACATTTTCTGCTGTTAATGCGGATACTTTTGATGTCGATGGAAATCTGCTTCCCTTTGTTTATAAGGGACAAACAAGACGGGAACGCTATCGAGAGCTGATCGATTTTAGCATTCAAGGCGGGATCACCCAGACGAAAATTGCTCATGAGAGATCCAATGGCCAAGGACGCCTTCACATGAATGTGCTCTGGGAAATGGCGGCTGTTGAAGAAATTCTTCATGGAATTTTGGATAAAGTAAGTCCTCTTGTGCATGGAGTAACCTGTGGTGCAGGCATGCCTTACCGTATTGCAGAAATTGCATCCAGTTATGGAATTTTTTATTACCCCATCGTTTCCTCAGGGCGCGCTTTCCGAGCTTTATGGAAGCGTGCTTATCACAAGTTCCCACAATGGCTGGGGGCTGTTGTGTACGAGGACCCCTGGCGAGCTGGGGGCCACAATGGGCTTAGCAATAGTGAAGATCCTGAAAAACCTGAAGATCCCTATCCTCGCGTTCTTGAGCTGCGCCAAGTTATGCGGGAATACGGTCTTCATGACACTCCCATCATCATGGCAGGAGGAGTGTGGTACTTAAGAGAATGGGAAGACTGGCTTGATAATCCTGAGCTAGGTCCTATCGCTTTTCAGTTCGGAACTCGTCCTCTTTTAACAAAAGAAAGTCCTATTTCAGATGCTTGGAAAAAGCGTCTTTTAACCTTAAAGCAAGGGGACATTTACCTCAATCGTTTTAGCCCCACCGGATTTTATTCATCAGCTGTTTCCAATCCTTTCTTGGATGAGCTGAAAGAGAGAAACGCACATCAAGTAGCTTATTCCATTTCTCCTGTGGGAGATCATACAGAAGGCTTTCCAGTAGGAGCGAGAGGGAGGCTGGTGTACTTGACGGCTCATGATAAGGAAATGGCAGAGGCCTGGGTTAAAATGGGCTATACGGAAGCCATGCGAACGCCAGATACAACACTTATTTTTGTGAAGCCAGAGAAAGCAAATGAAATTCTCACTGATCAAATTAATTGTATGGGATGCTTAAGCGCCTGCCTTTTTAGCAATTGGGCTCAAAATGAAGCAGGAACGACAGGCCGAAAGGCCGACCCGCGTTCCTTCTGCATTCAAAAAACTTTGCAGGCCATCAGCCATAGCGAAGAAGTGGATCACCAGCTAATGTTCGCAGGCCATGCGGCCTATCGCTTTTCAGAGGATCCCTTCTACGCAGGCGGCTATATTCCAACCGTTAAAGAGCTGGTTGAGCGTCTTCAAACGGGAGATTAGGACACTTTTCTTACGCACGCATTTCTTTTATGAGCAGGCGTAACCAGAATATGCCTTAGCACAAGCAGCTTTGCATTTGTCTTTCCCGATCGGAGAGTAGGAGCATGCCTGTACCTAGAAAGAATGATTTCCTCATGATGTTTGCCTAATATCTTAACGACTTCTTAATCAAAATAAGCATAGGATGTTGTTATGGAACCTTTGATAAGAATCTCTCAGGCAATGCAAAATGAAAAGCATAGATAACACACCCCAACTCTCGAAACAGACGAGTCTTCTCCAAACATCTTTATTGATTGTGTGTTTATGGCTTGGTCCCGTATGTAATGAAGGTGCTGAGAGCTCCGCCATGGAAATGTCGCTGCCGTATGAATTCATGAAAAGTCAGGGAGAGGGATGTCCAGCGATGCGCATCACTTTTGGGATGGAATCAGGAGGCTTAGCAAGCGAAGTGATTTTTCCGCCTCCACGGTATACGGTAGATGTAACTAAAGCAACGTGGAGTAACCCCAATCTTGCAAATCGGCTCCTGGCCCTTACATGGCTGGAGGTTCAGACTAAGGACCTGTCATTCAGCTTCAATGTGAGTAACGCAGGGTCCGGCCCCAGGCCAACGACGTGCCCCCCTCTCCAGTGGTCTACAAATCTTTCAACCGCTGGGTGGATAGATATCGACCCCCAAACAAGCCTAGCTACATTATTGAATAACTCATTTGTGGCAATTCATTCGGACGGTTCCGGACATTATACCTCTTCGTTTGCACCATAGAGCAGAGAGGCTGAACACCTCTTAAGCTATTATGCTCGCTTTTCAGAGGATCCCTTCTACGCGGGCGGCTCTATATTCCAACCGTTAAAGAGCTGGTTGAGCGTCTTCAAACGGGAGATTAGGACACTTTTCTTACGCACGCATTTCTTTTATGAGCAGCTGCAACCAGAATATGCCTTAGCACAAGCAGCCTTGCATGCTTTCCCTAAGAAGCCACCGGGACAAACACCGCAACAGCTAGAGCAAGAACCTATCCCTGCGGCATTAAACAGTGCGGCGATATCTGTATCGTTTGTTAAGGATTCTGCAGGAACTGCGACTAAAGTTTGTGGTGCAGCAGCAAAAACAAGAGCTAAAGAAACGAGAGCTTTTCCAAGAAAGAGTGATTTCGTCATGATTTGACCTCCTTTAGTAATCAAACAAAAGAATAGCATAAAATAGTTAAGCTTGACTTAACCTCATCCTTCAATAGAGCTTTCATTGAAAAACAACATGTTGCGATCCTCTTGTGGTGTGGCTGAGGGGGGCTGTCTTATCTTTAAAGTCTCTCAAATTTATTTTTCAAGATTTTGAGCTGCAAACTCCCAATTTGCCAAATGATCAAGAAAGATCTCCACATAATCCTTACGGCGATTTTGGTAATCAAGATAATAGGCGTGTTCCCAGACATCGCACGTTAAAATTGCTTTTTGGTTATGAATAAGAGGCAGGTCTCCATTGCTAGAGGGAACAATTTTTAACATGTCTCCATCTTGTACAAGCCATACCCAACCGCTGCCGAAAAGTTTAGTTCCCGCTTCGAGAAATTTCTTTTTAAAGTTCTCATAGCTTCCAAATTGCTTGTTAATTTTCTCAAGTAACTCTCCCTTGGGGATTCCTCCTCCATTCTTCTTCATAGATTGCCAATAAAAGGTATGGTTCCAGGTTTGGGCAGCATTATTGAAAACCGTTGTTAAAGAAGGATCTTTAGAAGCAAGAATAATAACCTCCTCAAGTGAGGTTGCATCGAGTTTTTTTTCTGCAAGCAGTTCATTGAGCTTATCAACGTAGCCTTGCTGGTGTTTGTTATAGTGAAACTCTAAGGTTCTTTGAGATATATAGGGTTCTAGGGCATTTTTTTCATAAGGAAGAGGAGGAAGGGAGAATTTAACCCTTTGAGAAGCTAAGGGAGAGACTCCTTGATTTCCCAGCGCAATTAAGCACACGATAAGAATGAGTTTTAGTGTTTTTATACGGTTCATGATGTTTTCTCCGATTTTTTAATGATTGAAACACATTTTTCAAAGATGAAATATAGAAGAATTTTTAGGTCATTGTCTCCTCATGTGGTGACTACCATGACTTAAGAAACTGGAACTCATCGCCAACAGATGTGAGCTCTCAAGCCGTTCAAGGTGAAAGGTCTTTACAATGATGAATCAGAGATGTTTACCTTCTCAAGATACTTAGGTACGCGACATCTCCAGCCAAATTTCTCTTGGATTTTGAGGCGAAGGGCCTCCGCCTGAAGAGGCTCTCCATGGGTGATGAAGACTTCTTTGGGAGCCTTTTTAAAATGACCAAGCCACTCTAAAATTTCTTGAGAGTCAGCATGGGCTGAGAGAGAGTCAGAGAGAACAATTTCTGCACGCACAGGAATATACTCTCCATACATCTTAATTTGACGGGCCCCACGGACAAGAGCCTCTCCACGTGTGCCAGCCGCTTGAAATCCTGTGAAAAGAATAGTGTTTTTCTCATCTGAAATAAAGGCTTTCAGATGGTGCACAACGCGCCCACCCGTGGCCATTCCACTTGCAGAGACAATAACTTTGGGGATGGAATTGGTGTCCAGGTTCTTTGATTCATCAACTGTATTGATAATCTTCACATCGCGGCACATCAAGACGCATTCAGTGGTGGGAAGGCGATGTTCTGCTCCGAATTCACAATAAAGATTAGTCACATCTCGTGCCATGGGGCTGTCGAGATAGATGGGAACATCAGGAATTTTTCTCTCCTTTTTCAAAAGAGAAATCAGATAAATAACGGCCTGAGCGCGCCCTACAGCAAAGGCTGGAATAACCGTTACTCCTCCTCGGTGAGCTGTTCTATTAATCACCTCTTCAAGTTCTTTTTTTGGATCAGTGCGGGCGTGGGTGCGATCGCCATAGGTTGACTCTGCGATCAGGTAATCAATTTCTTTAACCGTAGCAGGAGGCTTCATAATGATATCATGGGGGCGCCCCAAATCCCCTGTGAACAGAAGGGTCGTGTTCTTATGAGTTACTTTAATCATAGAGGCTCCAAGAATATGCCCTGCGGGCAGAAGAGTAAATTTGAAGTCCGTATTTAACTTAACTTCTTGTTCGAAATCTAAGGGATGGAAGTATTTTAAGGACGCTTCGGCATCCTCTTTTGTATAAAGGGGAAGAGCGGGATGATGTTTTGAAAACCCATGCTTGTTAGCAAAATGGGCGTCTTCTTCTTGTAAATAGCCACTATCAGGGAGAAGAATCTTGCAAAGTTCGTGAGTGCCGTGACTGCAATAGATTTTTCCTTGAAATCCATTCTTTATCAGAAGAGGAATATATCCAGTATGATCGATATGGGCATGGGTCAGAAGAAGGTTTGGAATAGCGGAGGCTTTAAAAGGAAGGTTGTCCCAGTTGCGAAGGCGTAACGGTTTTAATCCTTGGAAAAGGCCACAATCTACTAGTAGCTGTGTGTTGTTTGCAGAAAGGAAATATTTTGATCCTGTAACAGTTCCCGTCGCTCCGATAAATTGAATGTTCATCGCTTTTCCTTTTGCTTTTCCAAGTATAAGAGGAAGGTTTTTAAAAAAGCGTTAATCTCAGGGCTCATTATTATGAGCTTCGTAGGAGGAAGACATTAAGGAAATATTAGTAAACATTGAATATCTTAGAGTGAAAATAAGAATAAATTAAAAGGAAAATTATCATGCAGAAAGTTTTTTTTACGAGAGTGTGGAAAGCTCTGAGCCTCGGAGTCCTCTTCAACATCGGAAGCATTCTTAGCAACGCCTGCCTTATGGCCGCTTGTGAGGGAATAGCTCCAGACGTTCTCTGTTTGAATACACCAACTTCGAATGACTCTTCTGACCAGGCTGCATGTATTGCCGCTGGGGAGCATGACTCGAAGCCAATCGAGGGCGAGAAATGTGTCTTCCATAATGAGCACAGTAAATGCTTACCCGCATGCACTAAAGAAGAGGGGAGAGGGAGAGGGATCGACTGGGCACAATAAGTTACTTCTAAAATGAATTTAATACGCCCGCCAATCTTTCCGCCCGAGAAAGTCCTTTATCGAGAAACGCCATTGTTTTGCCAAGGTCAGGGCTGTCATCAGCAAGCCAGGTTCTAAGGGTTAAGAGATAAAGAGTTGTAAGGCCTTGGAGACGCAAAAGACCCTTGATACCACGATTTTCAAGGCCTGCAGCTTCCAACATCCACGCCATGGAGGAAAATCCTTGAGAGGCTAAAGAAGGAGCTTCTTCTGGGGCAAGAATCCACTCTTGCCAAAAACTCTTAAGGATAGGTTTATAGGGTTCAGCCGCATCAAAGCGAGCCATCAGAATCTCAAATAAGGCATCCTTAGGAGATAGCTCTTCGGAAAGCTCCAAATTTTTTAGAACTTCACTATCTATTCTGCGAAAAAGATGAAGTATGACGTCAGTTGGGCAGGAAAACTGGTCATGAAAAGTAGCGAGGGGGATCCCTGACGCGTGAGAGGCTTTGGCAAAGGAAAATCCTTTCCATCCCTCTTGCTCAATGACAGAGAGGCAAGCTTTAAATGCTTTTTCTTTCATTCCCGCAATTCCTTGGTTCGCTCAAAAGCAGCAACGACAGCAGCAGCCATAAGGTTTTTTAATTGTCCCTCTTCTAATACTTCAAGGGCTGCGGCCGTGGTTCCTTTGGCGCTTGTGACATGTTGGCGTAAAATAGTAGGAGAAAATTCAGAGGCCTGGGCTGTAAGGGATGCGCCTAAAAAAGTTTGAAGTGCTAAAGAGGTTGCAGTTTTTTCCTCAAATCCCAAAACTTCCGCTGCTTCAGCAAGAGATTCTATAAGGTAAAATACATAAGCTGGTCCAGAGCCTGAGATGGCCGTGAGTTTATCAATATCCTCATCAGAATTGACCCAAAGAGAAAAACCAAGGTTTTGAAAGCAATCATCTACCTTAGCTTTTTGAGAGGATGTCATCTGTTTGTTTGCCAGAAGTCCGAGAACGCCTTGATGAAGAGAGACAGAAAGATTGGGCATAACTCGAATGATGGAAGATTCAGGAAAATATGTTTCATAAAATGAAAGCGGTTTTCCCGCTGCAACAGAAATAATAAGTGTTTTAAGAGACTGATATAAAGGAAGGATCGCTTCCAAGAGAAAGGGCTTAACCGCAAAGATAAGAGCATCAGGCGTCTGCGGAAGGTCTTGAGGGGAAGCGAGCCAGTGAACCCGTGGATCTTCTAAGAAAGGATCAACACTCTCTTTGTGGGGGGCGATGACCCAAAAGGTTTCAAAATGGTCAAGAGAAAGCCATCCTTTTAAGAGAGCAGACCCCATAGCGCCGCACCCTACAAGGGCAATTTTAAGGCGTGCTTTAGGCCTCTCCATAAGTGTCCATCATAGAGGCCATCAAGGCCTCTTCTGGGCTTTTTCCTCCCCACAAAACAAACTGAAGAGCGGGATAAAGGCGGTCACATTCGGTGACGGCTGAGGTTACAATCTCTTCAAGTTGTTCGAGAGTAGCGTTTGGGTTTCCACGTAGTGTCAGATTGTACCGAAAGGTGGGGACTTCATCTTCAAGGGCAATTTCGAAATGGCCTAGCCAAATTTTTGGATTCATCGCAGAAAGAAGAATGTCTACATGGGTCCGCTTGTCAGCGGGAATTTTAATGTCAATGAAAGTGCTGATGATGAGAGATTCAAGTTCTTGCCTCCATATGGCACAAAGATGATAGGTGCACCAGCGTCCTTCACTTTCTGCCGTAATTTCATGATCATTCGTGTAATCATAATTCCATTCAAACTGAGAAAAAAGCTCGGCTAATAAACTGATGGGAGAAGAATAAAGAAATTCATATTCAGGGGCTTTAGCTTGCATATTTCAACACTCATTTTTCGATTAACCTTTATAATCTTAACTCTATCCTTACAAAAATGCATTATAGATTTTCATTAAGTGACTCCCCCTATTGAATTTGAGTTGTCCTATGGAGTATGATGAGAAAAATTAATAATAATCGAGAAAAAAAATGAAACTTTTCCTCACGTTCTTTCTTCTTCTTTTAGTGGGTAGTGCGCATGCACATGTTATAGATGTTGCTGATGGGGATGATACAAGAGGAGCTTCTTCTCCCTCTCGTTTTGAGGGGATAGGCGGGATAAAACACACAAAAACGCAAGTCCCTATCAGTGAGGGGGCCGTAGCCTCTTCTCAAAAGGATGACGATGAAACAACCTCAACAACTCTTGTGGGAGGAGATCCCTCCACGACTCCAGGTGCTAATACGCCAGGTGGGGGTGTTCCCCGCATTGGTGAAGGGTTTTTAAATCCTTCCTATCCTGTGGCGCTTCCTTGGTGGGAAAGATGGTGGAATGCTGTTGCGGAGTTATTTTCCTAAGGTGAAAAAATAGCTTCCCAACGCTACATTTCAAACCTTTTACAAATTTCTTCAAAAATCACCTGTGAGATCATCTCAATATCTAAAAGGGCATTAATGGGAACACAGCGTTGAGGATTTTTCTTTAGAATTTCTTCGTATCCTTTTTCAACTCGACTATGGAAGCTAAGATCAAATTGCTCATAACGGTCTTTCCCGCCTTCCCGAAGAGCCGTTCTCGCGAGGCCTACCTCAGGATTTAACTGAAAAATAAAAGTTAAATCGGGCGTTAGGGAGCCAACGGTGAAACGATTGAGCTCTGTAAGAGGGTCATAGCCAAGACCATGACCAAAGCCTTGGTAAGCGAGTGTTGAATCTGTGAATCGATCGCAAATGACCCAGCTTCCTTTTTCAAGCTGGGGAAGAATACGTTTTGCAACAAGGTCTGCACGAGAAGCGCTCATAAGAAGAGCTTCTGTTGTTGGGGTCCACCTTTCTCCCTCTCCTTGCAGAAGTAAGCTGCGAATATCTTCAGCTCCTTTTGTGCCTCCAGGTTCACGGTAAGAGACAGCGTCAATTCCTAGTTGCAGAAGTCGACGAAATAAAAGCTCCGCTTGAGTTGATTTTCCGCAGCCTTCTCCCCCTTCAAAGGTGATAAAAGGAGCTTTCTGGGTCATCATGACTTATGTTTTCCAAAGAGAAGATAGGAGATGGAGTTTGCAATACGTTGGTGGAACCACGCTCTGTCTACTTCTTTTCCTACATAAAGGGGGACTGTTTGAACACCTTTTGTTGGAACTGTAATTTCTATGATACCCACTTGATCTCCTGCTTTAAGGGGAGCTGCAAGGGGGGTGTCATAGCTTACTTTAACCTGTAAATCTTTCCTTTGGTTCCGGGGAAGTGTCATGATGATATCTTGACTAGAAACAAGGGGAACGGTCTTTTCAGTTCCTCCCCATACGTCTACAACATCAACCACGTCCCCTTTTCCAAAAATTTTATAATTTTTAAAGTAGTTGAATCCCCAATTAAGGAGGGCAACGGCATCTTGTTCGCGGTCTTTAGCTGAGGGGAGCCCATTCACAACCGCAATAATTCGCCGGGTTCCTTGTTTAGCGCTCGCGACGATGCCATATCCTCCAGCGTCTGTGTGTCCCGTCTTCATGCCATCGGCACCTATATTCTTATTAAAAAGGGGATTACGATTGGCTTGCTTAATCTTGTTGTATGTAAATTCTTGAAGAGGATAATATTTCGCGTACTGTTCGGGAAAATCTCGAATCGTTCTTTCAGCAATAAGGGCCAAATCTTTTGCTGTTGTCAATTGCCCTTCAGCAGGTAGGCCTGTTGAGTTGAGGAAGGTTGTATTTTTAGCTCCCATCTCATGGGATTTCCGTGTCATTTCTTCAGCAAAAGCATCTTCTGTGCCGGAAAGAGCCTCTGCGAGAACAACACAGGCGTCATTGCCCGATTGTACAATCACTCCTTTGAGTAAGTCCTCGAGATTGACTTGAGAATCAACGTTGACGAACATCCGTGACCCCTCTGTTTGCCAGGCTTTTTTGCTTACATTTAGAAGGTCGTCTAATTTTGTATCCCCGCTTTTAAGGCGCTCAAAAACAAGATAAGCTGTCATTATCTTTAACATGGAAGAAGGCGCCATCGGTTGCTCAGCATTTTTGTCGAGTAAGACCACCCCTGTTTCAAGATCGACCATATAGGCTTGGGGGGCTTGTAGCTCGATTGCATTGGCTGGAATAGCGAGTGTAACAAACAAGCTAAAAAGTATAAAAAAATGTTTCATGTGAAATTTCCTTTAATGAAGAATGGTAATACGAGATGTACGATGCCCTGCTTCCGCTAATTGATCAAGGACTTGATTTGCAGTAGACATGCTGGCAAGAGGACCCACACGGATAGCATACGGTTTGGTGCCCTTGTTTTGAATAGATTGAATAGGAGAATCAGCAAGACTAGCTAAGTGTTTAGATATATTTTTTGCTTCTTCTTGAGTCGCATACCCTCCCACATCCACGAAAATTCCTCGTGTAAGAGGGGGAGGGGATGAAGAAGGAGAGGGCGAAGGAGCGCTTGCAACTGCAGATGTGGTAAATCCATCAATGAGAGCAGGAAAGGAAGGCGCAGCTGCCGCTAGGGGAGGAGTAACCGGTGAGGGAGGAGCTGCTGCAAACATTACAGATGAGGGGGCAATATTATTAAGGGCTAAACTCTCTGGCACCAGGGTTCGAACACGGACTCTTGCCGTTCCCTTCCCTTCAAAGCCTAAAAGTTGAGAGACCCGTCGCGAAACATCAATGATACGGCCGTCTACAAAGGGACCTCTGTCATTAACTTCAACATTAATTTGTCGTCCATTCTCAAGGTTTGTCACCTCTGCTATGCAAGGAAGAGGGACTGTTTTGTGAGCAGCCGTAATGCCATTCATGTCAAAAATTTTGCCCGTTGCCGTCGGCCGGCCGTGGAAAACATCGCCTCCCCCATAGTAAGAAGCGATTCCTATCTCGTCGTATTCGTAATGGAGCTGAGGGTAATACCAAACCCCCTTAATTTGATAAGGACGGCTGGTCGCTTTCTTGGGAGAGAGCGTACATGGGCCAGTTGGGCATATTATCTCAGGCATTTCGGGTTCACTTGATGAGCAAGCCGCCAAAAAGAGGCATGTTATAAGAGATAGAAAAATTTGAGAGATTTTTTGTTGGGGCACAAGCTTATCCTTTTAAAGATCATTTTTGAGAAAATTGCAAAATTTACTCCGTCCTTGTCATCCCCGACCGATCATTGTCATGCTGTACTCGTTTCAGCATCTCATTGTCAAAGAGATCCCGAAACAAGTTCGGGATGACAGCCAGCGAGGATGACAAATCGGGAAATAACTTTGAAATTTCCTTTTTTGCAAAATAAGTCACTCTTGATGCTTTCGCAAGAGAGTAGCTAAGGCGTAAAGCATTTAAATGGAAAGAAGGGTCAATGACCCTGGATCTGCTTACAAAGCCTGACGAGAAAGTTAATCTACAGGCCTCCCGCTCTTAAAAGACTCCTCTTTCTCCAACAGCTCCAGCCAACGTTCCTCCTTGTGATGGAGGTCATGACGGATGGATTGAAGGGATTGTGTTGTTTTTTCAAATCCTTGTGGATCTCGTTGATAAAAAGAATGATCAGAGAGAGTTTCTTCTAGATGCTGTATTTTTTGAGATAAGGCCTCAATGTCTTGGGGAAGGCGGGAAAGCTCATAGGACTCATGATAGCTGAGCTTGTCTTGATTTCTTGGCCGTTGAGAAGGCGCTGTTTTCTTTTTATCTCCCTTCGGTACGGAGGGAGGCATGTGTTGTGCTGCGTAATCCGTATAGCCCCCCACATAGGTTTGGACATGGCCGCCTCCTTCAAAGGCAATTAGATGGGTGGTGGTTCGATCTAAAAAGTTACGGTCATGGCTGACCAGGAGGAGGGTTCCTGGATACTCCGCCAGGAATTCTTGGAGAAGATCAAGGGTTTCCATATCTAAATCATTAGTGGGTTCATCGAGGATCAGAAGATTGCTGGGTTTGGCCAATATTTTTGCCAGAAGGAGCCGATTGCGCTCTCCCCCTGAAAGATTTTTTAAGGGGGTCAGCGCTTGTTTCCGGTCGAAAAGAAAGTCTTGTAGATAGCCCATAACGTGGCGGGGCTCCCCTTGAACGAAGACTTGATCTCCGCCTTGCTCACACAAAACTTGCCAAGGGGTATGCTCTAAATCTAGGGAAGATTGGGTTTGATCAAACATAGAAAGTTCGATATTTTTCGCACGCCGAATGTGTCCTTGATCAGGAGGAATCTCACCGATCAAGAGTTTGATGAGTGTTGATTTCCCTGATCCGTTAGGGCCAATGATCCCAATTCGGTCTCCCTTGAGAATACGACAAGAAAAATCCTTGATGAGGGGTGTGGTCTCATAAGATTTAAACACATGTTTGGCTTCAATAATAAGTTTACTTCCCACAGGATTTTCTTGGGTTGCAAAGGAAATTTTCCCTTGGGGGCCTTGAAAGCTTTTCCTTTCTTGTCGCAACTCAAGAAGCCCTCGAAGTCGTCCCATGTTCCGTCTACGCCTGGCGGTGACACCTCGATGAAGCCATTCTGTTTCCTGGGATATCTTTTGGGAAAGCTTTTCTTGGGTTCTGAGTTCCTGATCTAGGATGTCCTCCGCCCAATCTTCAAAAAAGGGATAGCCTTTCTCAAGCGTTCGCACCTTCCCTCGATCCAGCCAAAAAGTCCTTTTTGAAATTTTTGAAAGAAACGCTCGATCATGACTGATCATGAGAATAGCGCCTGGGTAGGTATTTAACCTCCCTTCCAGCCACTCTATGGTGGTGATATCCAGGTGATTAGTAGGTTCATCTAACAAGAGCACATCCGGCTCTCCGACGAGGGCTTTGGCAAGCATGACTCGCCGTGACTCTCCACCCGAAAGATTAGAAAGAAGAGCTTGAGGGTTTAATTCCAAATGGCTTAGAACCTCTTCAAGAGCATGAGGAGGGAGCTCCTTGCTGACCCATTTTTTTAAAAAATCCAGGATAGAAATGGATTCTGAAGGGGCCAGGGCTTGACCAAGCAACCCTATCTTAAGTCCTGGTTTTGAAAATCGTGCGCCCTTGTCTAGGTCAATATCGCCCGCAAGAACGTTCAACAGCGTTGATTTGCCTGATCCATTCCGCCCCACAAGGCACACGCGATCCTGAGGGAAGAGGGAGAGTGAAACATCTTCCAAGATAACTCGCATTCCAAAAGAAAGCTGGGATTCATTCAGGGCAAGAAGAGGAGGTGTTTTTGTCATGATGAATTTTTAAGGACTAGACGCCAGAAAGGCAAGATTTGATTGTTACACCCAAATTCCTTTAGGTATTAGGCTGTCGGCTAAACGGTGGGCCAGCAAAACATCCGCGGGGGGAAGAGGAAAGCGCACAAGGTCAGCATACCTAACCCACGCTAACGCTTGCCCTTCTGCTCCGTGGGGGGTTCCCGTCCAACGCTGACAAAGGTAAAGAGGCATAACAAGATGAAAGGGCTGGGAGGGAGGTGACTCAGCAAGTAAGGAATCATAAGGATATGAGAGAAATGTTAAGGGTTCTAAATCTTCTTCTTGGACGTCAACACCAATTTCTTCTTTAAGTTCGCGAACTAAAGCTTGTTCGGGCGTTTCTCCTGCTTCTATTTTTCCTCCTGGGGGTTCCCAAACACCAGCCAAGGTTTTGTCGGAAGGGCGTTTCGCCAATAAAAGCTCTCCTTTTTCATTGATGAGAGCAGCGGCAACGACCCAAACGATGGGTCTGCGAATGGCCCTCTGGTTCTCTAAAAAGTCTTTTTGAGATAAAGCATAGGTAACACCAGGCCTTGTTCCCTCATAGCCACGAGAGGTGCATTCTTTTGTTCCCGTTTGTTTAAATCCAAGCCCTTCAAAAATACGGCGAGAGGCTGTGTTATCTGCAAGAGAAGATCCAACAAGATTTTCTTTTTGAAGAATTAAAAAGGCAAAGTGGATGAGGGCTTTCGCGGCTTCTTTTCCATAGTTCTGTCCCCAAAATTCACGACCAAGCCAATAGCCAATTTCATCTTCAAGGCCCACAACTCCCATAAATGTTTGATCGGCGCGTCGGATGACAGCCAATTCCACATGGGTCCCGCTTTTGATACCGTCTTGGGCATAAGAAATAAATTTGTGAGCATCGGCAAGGGTATAGGGATGAGGGAGGCGCGCAAGCCTTTCCGCAACACGTTTATCATTGGCAAGCGTTGTCAGGGGAACAGCATCCTTGTCTTCTAAGGGCCTTAAAACAAGGCGCTCTGTTGCTAGGGGAAGAAAGGGGCGATCGCGTAGGAAGGCAGGAATCATGGTTTTTTTCTCACATAAGATACAATATGGCCAATTAGAAAATTTGACATTCTCTAGAGGACTTCATACCATAATAAGTGTTTCTATTCCATTAGCAAGGTTACCATGGTCGCGCCTCGAGAAAATTTAACCCTTTTTGGTCATGAAGAAGAAAAGGCTTTCTTTTTAAATGCTTTTCATTCTTCACGCTTTCCCCACGCCTGGATTCTTGGCGGAAGCTTTGGCATTGGGAAAGCGACCTTTGCGTTTCATATGGCGCGATATATTTTTTCAGGGCGTCAAGATGGCAACACACACTTTTCAGATCAGGATTCCTTGTGTCGGCGCATTGCGGTTCAAAGCCATGGAGATCTTTGGACTGTGGGAGGAGATAAGGAATCCGAGATTGGAGTAGATTCCATTCGGGCCTTAAATTCTTTTTTGAATCAAACTTCAGCAGAAGGGGGATGGCGGGTTGTTATTATTGATGGGGCTGAAGGGCTTAATCGTAATGCAGCAAACGCTCTTTTAAAACGGTTGGAAGAGCCGCCGCTCAAGACCCTCTTTTTTTTAACAACGGCGATTCCTGGGCGTCTTTTGCCAACGATTCGGTCGCGTTGTCAGCTTTTATCTTTAAAACCTTTGGGAGAAGGGGATGTGAAGAAGGTCCTCCAGTCTCAAGGAAGGGAGCTTCCTGACTTTTGGTTGCTCGCTGAGGGAAGTCCGGGTCGTTTGATGCGCCTTATGGAAGGGGAGGGCCCTCAGGTTTACGCAGATCTTCAGAAAATTTTTGAGGGAGGCTCTCCCACAGATTTTATGAATACCTATGCAGGGGAAGACAATTCCTATGATTTAATTGAAGATTTATGCAGAAGCTTCCTTTACAAAAATCTTATGGAAAAACTAAAGATGCAGACTGGAGTTGACCAGGCGTTAACAGTTTACGAAAAAATTGATCATCTTTTTGATCAATGCCGCTTTGCTCAGTTGGATAAACGAGCTACCCTCAGTTGCGCCTTTGCGAATTTAAGAAACGGACACCAATAAATGACCACACGCTATATCACCACGCCCATTTATTACCTTAACGGAGAGCCCCATTTAGGACATGTCTACACAACTGTTGCGGCAGATGTCTTGGCGCGCTACTGGCGCCTTGCAGGGGCGCGCGTGAAATTTCTGACAGGGACCGATGAGCATGGCCAGAAAGTCGCCCAAGCAGCAGAAGCCGCGGGAGAAACACCACAAGCCTATGCTGATAAGATGGTGACTCTCTTTCAAGAGATGACATGCAAGATCAACGCGTCTTACGATGTGTTCCTTCGCACAACGGAAGAACGACACCATCTGGCAGCCAAAGCTCTATGGAAAAAGCTAGAGGAGGCGGGGCAGATTTATCAAAGCACCTATGCTGGTTGGTATGCTGTACGGGATGAGGCCTATTATGAAGAATCTGAAATTGTAGAAGGGCGCGCACCCACGGGGGCTCCCGTTGAATGGATGGAAGAGGCCTCTTACTTTTTTCGCCTTTCCGCCTGGGAAAAGCCTCTTTTAGATTATTATGAAGCTCATCCTCAGGCCCTTGCGCCTATTGGACGACGGAATGAAGTGTTGAGCTTTATTAAAGGGGGACTTAGAGATTTATCCATCTCTCGGACGAAATTTGATTGGGGAGTGGCTGTTCCTGGAGATGCCAGTCATGTCATGTATGTTTGGATTGACGCCTTAACCAATTACATTACTGCTTTAGGGTATCCAAATGTGGGCGGGGAAGAATTCCAAGCTTTTTGGCCAGAATCTTTGCATTTGTTGGGAAAAGATATTCTGCGTTTTCACGCAGTATATTGGCCAGCTTTTTTGATGGCGGCAGGGCTTCCCCCGCCCAAGCGTATTTTTTCTCATGGCTGGTGGACCCATGAGGGGGAAAAAATGTCAAAATCACTTGGCAATGTGGTGGATCCTTTTAAACTGATAGATACCTATGGTTTAGATCCCCTGCGGTATTTTTTGATGAGAGAGGTTCCCTTTGGTCAAGACGGCAACTTCTCGGAAGACGTGCTAATTCAGCGGATCAATAGTGATCTTGCAAATGATTTGGGAAATTTAGCGCAACGCGTTTTGTCATTTACCTATAAAAACGGGGGGGCAAAAATTCCAGAGCCTGGAGAACTCTTGAGAGAAGATCGAGAGCTCCTTGCGAAAGCAGCCCACCTTCAAGAAACATTGCATAATGATATGGAAACACAAGCTCTCCAAGCCTATTGCCGCCATATTTGGGGTGTGGTGGGAGACGCAAATCGCTATGTGGATGCTCAAAAACCGTGGTCTTTAAAAAAATCTTCTGATCCCAAAGATCTGGCGCGTATGGGGACAGTTCTTTATGTCCTTATGGACGTTATCCGGCACGTGGCAATTTATACGCAACCCTTAATGCCCGATGCATCAGCTAAAATCCTTGATCAATTAGGACAAGACGCGCGAACTTTTGAGGCGCTCAAAACTCCCTTAAAAGTAGGGACACCTTTGAATGAACCCTCCCCAGTTTTTCCGAGGATTGCATAGAAATAATTTTTATGGTTAGGATAGCTTATTGATTTTCTATAACTAGAGGAAATTGTAAAATTATTCCCCGGTATGTCATTATTCCCCGGTATGTCATCCCCGACTTAGAAGATCTTGCCCCCGACTTGGTCGGGGGCTTAGAACTTCTTGATCGGGGATCTTCTAGAAACAAGAGGGTGTTTCAACAAGATCCCCGATGAAAAAATGCTAATGTTTTCCTACAGAAAAAAAGCATTTCTAGCTCGGGGATGACAAAGATGGAGTAAGTTTTGCAATTCCCTCACCACGAATGAGGGACAAAAAATGGCAGAATTTTCCACAATCGACATGTTTATTTTATGTGGGTACCTCATCATCATTTTAGGGGTGGGGATTCGCGCAAGCCGTTCTGTTAAAAATCTGCAAGACTATTCCGTAGGAGGTCGAAGCTACTCAGCCTTCTTTATTTTTGCAACATTATCCGCAGCCTTTCTTGGAGGCGGGTTTACAATGGGCCTTGCTGAAAAGGTTTTCACCTTAGGATTTGCCTATGTTATTGCTTTGTGGGGCTTTAGCTTTAAGGAGATATTGACAGCTTGGTTGATTGTGCCTCGCATGGAGCCTTTCAAAAAGGCCATGTCTGTGGGCGACATTATGGGTCAGCTCTATGGCCAGAATGCAAAAATCTTTACAGGTATTGCGGGAGCTTTGGTATGTGCAGGAATTGCAGGTGCTCAATTTAGTGCCTTTGGTCATGTGACCCATATTCTCCTTGGAATTTCTCCTGCAACTGGAATTTTGTTTGGCTCTATAATTGTGATTTTCTATTCAACGCTGGGGGGAATGCGCTCGGTTGTTATTAATGACACGGTGCACTTTTGTGTTTTGGTTGTGGCCCTTCCTCTCGTTGCTATTTTTGGACTCTATTATGCGGGAGGGTTTGACGCGGTATGGAGCAAGATCCCTGTAAATCAGGGAAACGTTTTAACCTCTCTTCCACCCCTGGCCCTCTTAGGCTTATTTTTAAGCTTTTTCTTTGGAGAAACGCTTGTCCCTCCTTATGTGCAACGGTTGCTCATCGGAAAAAACCTTAAGGAAACAGCGCGTGGGACATTTTTGAGTGGTTTCTTGTCCATTCCGTTCTTTCTTATCGTAGGGTTTATTGGGTTGATTGCCTTGTCCATTGATCCTTTTATTAACCCTAACCTTGCCCTTCCTTTCGTGATTCAAACGGCGATGCCTATTGGATTGAAGGGGCTCGCTATTGTAGGAATTATGGCTGTTTTGATGTCGTCTGCTGACTCGTTCTTGAATGCAGCAGCGGTGTGTGCGACACATGATGTCTTGAAGCCTCTGCGTCGTAATTCCTTTTCAGAAAGGTTTGAGCTTCGATTAACGCGCTGGGCCACATTTAGTATGGGGGCCATGGCCGTCATTTTTTCCTTACGGTCAGAAAGTGCGATAGATGCCTTGCTCTATGCCTACAATTTCTGGACCCCTTTTATTCTTGTGCCGCTTGTTGCGGGAATTTTAGGATATAAAGCATCCCCTCGTACCTTCTGGGTGAGCAGCAGTGCAGGAATTTGTGCCATGCTAAGCTGGCAATTCTTAATGACATTCGTCGGAAATTTTGACGCGGCGATTGCGGGGATTTTTGTTAATTTTCTCACATTCGTTGCGATGCGGACCTTCGAAGGGAGTGTCTCACAAAAGCTATCTCCTCAAATTGAGAAAGTTTAGGCAAAAAATAATCCCCTTTCGAATTGAAAGGGGATCGTTTATACTATGTTTTCTATTTATTAACTTGGAGCACTTGCACTTTCGATCTTATTTAGAATCACATCAATACCATTCATTGCGTTTTGATAGTCACTTTGAGTTTTGGTAATCTCTGTCGAAAGATTGTTTAAGGTTGCTTTGTCAGTTGCATCTAAACCATCGATAGCTTTCTGAATGGTTGATACCCCACCTGCTAGTTCAGTCTGAGTTGGCAAGTTTGCGACAGCTTCTTCATAAGTAGCAGTAGCCGCAGTCAATCCTTTGAGAAGGTCAGGTACTCCTGCGGCTGATGTATTACATACGATGCTGCCGTCGTAACAGTCAGTTTTTTGGAAAGTTCCTAGCTGTGTTACAAGGCCACTGGTAGCCGTTTGAATGGCTGCATACTCGTTTGGTAGCTCATTCTCAACGCTTTCTGAAGTAGTGTTCACGCTTGTTGCGATGGTATTCATGTCAGTTACCATTTGCTGAACGTTAGCAAATACGCCGCTAAATAAACCGCCGAAGCTACTTTTTACTCCTGCTATAGCAGTGCTAAGGTTGTTTTTTGACGCTGTTAATGTTTCTTTTGTGGGTGTCGCTGCAAATCCGTCTGTTGCTGCAGTTGTGAGGCCGATAAGAAGGCCAGCGTATATAATTTTTTTCATGTTCATCTCCTTTGTGTGTATGGATTCCATCCTAAGTAGAGGATTCTTACATCATAAAAGAAAATGGTTAATATTGTATTGATCGACTGAAAATATTTTGAGGGCTTACCCTTTTCGCCAGCCTTTCACAACTGTATAGACAAAAGGAACAGCAAAAAGAGTGAAGAAAGTTCCCCCTAAAAGACCACCCACTAACACCCAGCCGATTTGTTGACGGCTTTCAGCGCCAGCTCCTGTGGCAAGAGCAAGAGGGATAGAGCCCAAAACCATAGCGCCTGTTGTCATCAGAATGGGCCTGAGGCGCAAGCTTGTCGCTTTAAGAGCTGCCTCACGCACTGAAAGGCCTTCTTCTCGCTGCTTGTTGGCAAATTCAACCAGCAAAATTCCATGCTTGGTGATGAGCCCGACAAGGGTAATCAGCCCCACCTGGCTGAAAATATTCATTGTTCCGCCGGTTAGGTGAAGGGCGAGAAGGGCGCCTCCCATGGACAAGGGCACGGTTACCATAATGAGAAGGGGATCGAGGAGGCTTTCAAATTGAATGGCAAGCACAAGGTAGATAAAGATGAGGGCAGCGCAAAACATCATATACATCTCGCCTTTAGATTCCATGAATTTACGCAGATTGCCGACAGGCTCTGTCTGAAGAGAAGGGGGGAGGGTCTCTTTTACAACTTTTTGCAAAATGGTCAAGGCTTCTTCTGTACGACACGAAGGCTGTAAATCAGCATTCAAAATGGCCGCACGCATTTTATTGAGGTGTTTAAGTTCGGCAGGGACCGCGACTTCTTGCATGGTAATAAGGTTGCTCAGGGGAACAAGGTCTTGAGGAGGGTTTTCCCCTTTCTCTTTATCGATGTCATCGAAGTTTCCTTTGTTCATCTGAGGTTTTACATAAAAATTTTCTATGTCTTGAAAATCTCGTTTATGTTTTTCATAAGCTTGGACAACAACATCATAATGTTTTCCATCCTTTTCAAAGGTGGTAGCGCGATCACCGCTCAACATAACCTCTAGCGTACGGGCGACATCTCTGACCTTTACGTTTAAAAGAGCTGCTTTATTGAGATCAACCTCGACGTTGATTTGGGGGGTTCCTAAAAATAGTTCATGGTTTACTGAGTCAAAGCAAGACGATTCCTTAAGCTTTTTGACAAGCTTGTTCATGTCATTTTCAAGGCTAGCGTATGTGCCCGTGGTTTTGATAGCCATTTGAAGCCCAGATTGCCCCCCTGTGAGAAGGTTTTTCATAGGAAAAACAAAAACTTGAACGCCAGGAATTCCATGGGCCTTCTTGCGAAGCTCATCGATAATTTGGGATTGGCTTCGTGTTCGTTCATTCCAAGGCTTCAATGTGATTCCTGAGAAAATCCCGGAACGCTCAGTAGCTGACCACACGCCTTGGTATTCAGGCACAGAAGTGAGAAGGTCTTCAACCTTTTGAGTGTATACCGACATAGCGTCAAGGGTAGTTCCTTCTGGCCCTTGTGTCCAAGACATCACAACCCCTTGATCTTCTTGAGGAGCAAGTTCAGACGGGATTTTGTAAAATAAGTAAACCCCTCCCACTAGAACTAAAATCAAAACACTTGAAAGAAGCTTTGGAAAAGAAAGAGCCTTCTGGAGCGCTGTTTGGTAGCCCACATCAAGTTTTCTAAGAAAGCCCTCAATCAGTTTGGAAATCCAGTTCTGCTTTTCCAGCTCCTTAGGGCGCAAAAGCTGAGAACACATCATGGGAGACAAGGTCAACGCAACAACACCTGAAATGAGGACGGCTCCAGCCAAAGAAACGGCAAATTCTGAAAACAGTTTGCCAGTAAGACCTTGAACGAAAGCAATAGGCGCATACACGCTAGCAAGGGTGAGGGTCATGGCGATAACGGCAAACCCCACTTCCCGCGCACCTTTAAAGGCTGCTTCTAAAGGTTTTAGACCCTCTTCAATGTGCCTGTGGATGTTTTCTAGAACGACAATCGCATCATCCACTACAAGACCAATGGCAAGAACCATGGCCAGGAGGGTGATCGTATTGATGGAACAATGAAAGGCATACAAAAACGCGAAGGAACCAATGAGAGACACAGGAATAGTCAGGACGGGGATAAGCGCTGCCCGCGGAGAATGCAAAAAGAAAAGAATAATAAGCAGAACGAGGACGATCGCTTCAAAAATGGTAAATTCAACGGCCTTAATAGAAGCTTTAATAAACATGGAAAAGTTATAGCCCACCTCAAGGTGCATTCCCTCAGGAAGAGACCCTTTGATTTGGTCAAGCTGCTTGAGGACGGATGTTGAGATGGCCAACATATTTCCTCCGGATGCTTTCTTAATCCCAATGAAAACAGCAGGCTTTTTATTAAAATGAGGAATCCATTGAAACTGACCTGTATCCATCTCGATGCTAATGGCAGCAACATCTTTAAGATGCACCACATGGCCGTCAATGTTGGCAATGACCAGATCTCCCATTTTTTTGGGAGTATTAAGCCCAACCTCCGCTACGATATTAACATGCCGTTTTCCTTTAATGATGTTCCCCGCGGGGAGCGCTTGGCTACTTTCCGCAAGTATATCCAAGATATCCGTCACAGCTAAGGTGTGAGCCTTTAATTTTTCTCGATCGAGGCGGATCTGCATGGTGGCCGGGCTTCCGTAAAGCTCAATTCCGCCCACACCGGGCAGGGATTCAAAAGGACCCTTAAGGTAGCGATCGCTATAGTCGTAAAGCTCAAGCTCACTGTGATTGGGGCTTGTTAAAACAAGAGTCATGAAAGATTGGTCGCTTGCTTCATTTTTTAGAACTTTTGGCTCTTTGCACTCTTCAGGCAGCGTATCCGCTACTTGAGCAAGGCGTTCTCTTATGTCGGAAGCTGCATCACTCAGTAAGGTTCCTCCTCTAAAGAAGAGCTTTATTTCACTTTTTCCTGTTTTACTAGAGGACTCCATATAGTCGAGTTTTGAAATCCCTGAGAGCGCATTTTCAAGGATGGTAGTGACTTTGGATTCAACAATAGCGGGAGCTGCTCCCGGGTACCGCGTCTCAACCGTTAAAGTAGGTTCGTCTACCGTGGGGTACTGCTGAAGCGACAGGTTCATGTAGGACAAAAGTCCAACAATGATAATCATAAGACTGAGGGCGACCGAAAAAACAGGCCGCTTAATGGCAATATCGGTAATAAACATTATTGTACTTGTACCCCTGCGATGGCGTCCCCATCATGGATTTTATCTTGGCCCTCGAGAACGATCTCGTCCCCTTTTTGAAGGCCTGCGAGGACTTCTGCTTGATCCGTCGTCCGTGTTCCAAGGGTAATTTTTGTTAAGACGGCTTTGTCTGCTACTTTTTTAAAGACGTAGGTCCCATCTTGGCGGATAACAAGGGCTTGCTCTGGAACAAGAAGAGACAAGGCTTTTTGTATAGATGAGCTTGGGCGCAGATGGGCATAAAGGCCTGGGATTAAAAGTTTTTCTTTGTTTGGAAAGGCAGCATAGACGGTAAAGCTGCGTGTTTTTTCATTGACAGAAGGGTCAATAGCTTCAACTTTTCCTTCAAAACTCTTATCTGGATAAACGTCAGTCGTGGCTGTAATAGAATCGCCAACTTTGATCAAGGGAATATCTTTTTGAGGCAGCTGGAAAGTCAGGCGCATAGGGTCAAGGTCTTGTACTCTCACAAGGTCGTCCCCTGCCTTTACATAGGCTCCTTTTGAGACTTTTTTAGCGGACAAGACACCTTCAAAAGGCGCAGAAATTTGGGTTTTTGCTAGGTCTTCTTTTGCAAGGGCAAGTTCAGCTTCACAAGCATTCATTTCTGCTTCTGTTTTTTCCAACTCCTGCGGGCTTACGAACTTTTTCTCAATTAACTTCTGTTTGCGGGCTAATGTGCTTTTACTGAGCTTAAGGCTCGCTTCTGCTTTTTTTACTTTTGCTGCTTGTTCTTTCGCATGAAGACTAAAAAGCTTTTGATTCTCTGTGACGCTCTCTCCTTCTTTGAAGTGGACTATTTCAATACGTCCTGCTGTTTCAGCTTTTAACGTAACGTCATTATAGGGTGTAAAGGTCCCCACCCCTGTGATGCATTCATTAAGACAACCTTCTTTAGCCGTTGTAATAACAACAACTTGAGGGGGACGTCCATCCGCCTTAACGTCCGTTATCAAAAAAAGAAGCAGGAGAAAGATCCGCAGCATTTTTTATATCCTTTAGAAAAAGGTTTTTTTTTGTGTATACTAGATATAAGAAAAAAAATGAGGAAAAGAAACATGTTTCTTGTGGATAGCCATTGCCATTTGGATTATGAGCCAATGGTAAGTGATATAAAAAGCACACTTAAATGTGCAATGGATAAAGACGTAAAAGCCTTCTTAACAATCTGTACCGATCTTTCAAAAGCTCCTCTTCTTAAAAGCATCGCAGAAGCGCATGAGGAGGTGTTTGCAACCCTTGGCGTCCACCCGCATGAAGCTGAGAAGACATTGCCTGAAAAAGAGCTGTTTGCATTTTTAATCCAAGGTGCCACTCACCCAAAAATGGTTGGGTTTGGGGAGACGGGACTTGATTATTATTATGCCCATAGCCCCAAAGAGGCGCAGAAGGCTGCTTTTAAAGCTCATATAGAAGCCGCCCTTGACTGTGACCTTCCCCTTGTTGTGCACACCCGTGATGCAGAAAAAGATACGATTGATCTCCTGAAGACTGTTGGAAACGGAAGGGCACGAGGGGTGATGCATTGTTTTTCGGGGAGTGCTTGGTTGAGAGATCAAGCCCTTGATCTTGGGTTTTATATCTCTGTTTCAGGCATTGTCACCTTCAAAAAAGCCCAGGACTTAAGGGGTGTTTTAAAAGAGGTTCCTTTAGAACGATTATTAGTGGAGACGGATTCTCCCTATCTGGCCCCGGAGCCTTATCGTGGAAAACCCAATGAGCCTGCTTTTCTTATAGAAACCGCTAAAAAACTTGCAGAGCTGAAAGAAATCAGTTTTGATAGTTTGGCAACACACACAACTCACAATTTTTTAACCCTCTTTTCAAAGGTGTCTCTTCCATGCGTGTAACAATATTAGGCTGTGGAGCCTCAGGGGGGGTTCCTCTTATTACGGGTGAGTGGGGGGTGTGTGACCCTAAAAACCCAAGAAATAAAAGGCTCCGTGCTTCTATTGCGATCGAAAAGGGTCCCACAACTCTTATAGTGGATACATCTCCTGACTTGCGTGAGCAGTGCCTGGCGGTTGGAATTAAAAAAATTGATGCGGTACTTTATACCCATAGCCATGCGGATCATACCCATGGGATTGATGACTTAAGGCCATTTCTTCATAAGACCAAGATCCCCATTCCTATCTATACAAATGAAGAAACGATCTCCTTTTTAAAAACACGGTTTTGGTACGCCTTTCCCGTGGATCAAATCCAGCCAGATATTTACAGCGCTTTTTTAACTCCTCATGAAATTGAGGGAGCTTTTCAGGTCGGGGACATTGCGATTCAACCTTTTATACAAGGTCATGGGTATTCCACCTCTCTAGGATTTCGTTTTGGAAAAGTTGCTTATTCAACAGATGTCGTTGAATTGGGCGAAGAAGCTTTTAGAGCCCTTGAAGGTGTGGACGTGTGGATTGTTGATTGCATCACGATGGACCCGCGTCCCACGCACGCTCATCTCGCAAAAACCCTTGAGTGGATTGAAAGAGTGCGCCCGCGTCAAGCGTATTTGACACACATGTCCCATCTTCTGGATTATGAGACCCTTTTGAAGGAGCTACCTGAAGGCGTGACGCCAGCTTACGATGGGTTGGTAATTGAGGTTTAAGTCTGATTATACTTATCGTAAGACCGTTGATGCCAGTCGCCATAGGATACTCCTGGTGAAAACCGGTCATTATATTTGGTGAGCGTTGACTCAATCGCATAGGTAAAGGGAGGCATTATAAACACAGCAAGATTATATCTCTCATATCCTCCTATAGCTTTACGAACTTGATGGTCCGTTGCGGTAACGGCCCCATTGGTCACAAGCTCGGCGACTTCACCAATTTGAAATAACAAAACATCATCAGGAGCTACTATTTCTTCCCCTCGGATAAACAGTCCTGTGCCTGAAGGCTGAGGAACTTTTTTTCCATCCAGGTAATAAGTGCCAGGACAGAGTCCTGTTAACAGCCCATGATCACGATGTTCTCCACACCACTCTACGGCTTTGGGATTATGAATAGGGCCATAATAAAGCATGCGTGCTGTACTCGAGAGATTTTCTATGGAAACGTTAATTAACGGCAAAATTTCCTTGCCCGTCTCAAAAATAATTTTTACTAAATTCAAATAATTCTTTTTGAAATCAGGTACGTCTTTGTCGGGCCAGATATTAGGAGTTTTGGCGTCTTCTTCCGGATAGGTGGCATAGTAAGACCCCTTGAAGGTATCTGTAATATTATTAAAGGATTCAATCCCATAAGACCATCCCCGGCCATAAGAATCAGGAGGCGTGTATTGAGAGCGTTTTTCATTGCTAAGGCCGATAAAATCACGGGACGACTGAAGAAAGGCTTTGTGGGCATCTTCAAAACCCGGAACTCCGCGGACGCCGATGATTCCTTGATCATGGAAAGCTTGATTAATTGGAGATTTTTGCGAGGAAAGGGAGGTGTAATCCAAAATTTTCAACAAAAGACTCCTTGAGAAGAGAAGACATAGTGAAGAGCTATTTAGGGTAAGTAACTCTTGGCGTCAAGGGAGAAGTCGTTATCCTAGATAATGCCCGTGGTCTAAAAAAGTGCACGATCGCGCGTTGCAACCGTGCAGGAGTGTGCATAAAACTACTTACTACTAGAAGAAGACGAACTCGATGAGCTGGAGCTGGAAGATGAAGAATTGTTTTTTTCTTTTCCATCGAGATCTTCTTGTGAATATTCACCAATATCATATAAGTCTGCATTTTTTGTCTTAAATTCCTCTTCAAAGTCACCATCAGCAGCTAAACGTTGCCCTGTGGGTGTTTTAACCCAACATTTTTTTGGGTTTTGTAAATCTTTTGGTATCCAAAACGTGATTCTTTCTGGTTGATTAAAATATTCCCCGTCAGGGGTCTTTTTGAAAAGAGCACTGTATTGAACTAGAACCTCACTTACTCCTAGAATCTGATATGTTTGTACAGAAATACCATTTGGACCCTGGACATCTGGTTTATCAGCAAAGCATTCGATCAGTTTGGGATCTCGCAGTTTCAAACCTGAATTATGTGAAATCTCTAAAGAACTGATGTCTAATTCGCTTGCAAGGGGGAGACCAGCCTCAACTTTTGAAAGTTGAGCCGCCATCAAGATCGAAAGTGCTAGTAATAATTTCTTCATTTTTAAAACTCCTGTTTGTGTGTATGTATTTTTTTCAATCCATGTCGTAGCCAAATAGTAAAGTGACACCCAATGTCATAGCCACATTTACTTAATTCTTTTTTATGCTCTTTTATTTATAAAAAAACAAAATATTATTTCTTAATAATCATGCGTATGATTTTTACAAATTTCAAGTGGAAAATTATGAAAAATTAATTAAAGTCGAGAGCTAAAAAATAAGCCTCGTATTTTATCACCTAGCAATTGTAATTGAAAATATTATTAATAAATATTATGCCATACATAATTGTTCTAAATTTAAATATCAAGTATTTTTTTGTATAATGCATAGGTTCATAAGAAATGAAACTCATGGCCTCAAAAATATGTTGAACAACTGTATCCACGGTGCTTGCGTCGGGATCATTTTTTTGGATACGGAAAGACTTAGTTCATGTTGATATTCCTTAAGCACAGATAATATGAGATCCGCTTTTTAATTCTCCCTACCTCTCCATAAGATTCTTCGCAAAATCTTTTGCAGAAAAGGTGTGGAGATCTTCAATGGCTTCTCCCACGCCAATGGCATGAATGGGAAGGCCGGTTTGTTGAGCAATGGCCACAAGAACGCCGCCTTTGGCTGTGCCGTCGAGTTTTGTTACGATAAGCCCGGACACATCAACGGCTTCTTGGAAAACTTTGACTTGGGTCAGGGCGTTTTGGCCCGTTGTGGCATCTAACACAAGGAGAGTCGCTTGTGGAGCTGTGGGGTCAATCTTTTGAATGACTCTACGGATTTTTTTAAGTTCTTCCATGAGAAGGGTTTTATTATGAAGGCGCCCTGCCGTATCAATCATGACAATATCATCGCCGCGCGTCTGTGCCTTTTGTAGGGCATCATAGACAAGACCGGCCGCATCTTTTGTGGGTGCCACCTCGAGAGGCACATTGGCGCGCTTTGCCCAAATTTCAAGTTGCTCAGTGGCGGCTGCCCGAAAGGTGTCCCCTGCCACAAGAGACAGTTGATACCCTTGATCTTTCCACTGTTTAGCAAGCTTTCCAATGGTGGTCGTTTTTCCTGCACCATTAACACCTAACACAAGGACAACGAAAGGTTTTGAAGCTCCTTTTGGAGTAAGGGGAAGAGCGCAAGGATTTAAAAGAATTTCAATTTCTTCAGCAAAAATCTCGCGGACTTCTTCAGGCGTTATGTTTTGGTTGTAACGTTTTTTAGCAAGCTTTTGGACAAGGTCGCGCGCTGTTGCCACTCCTAAGTCGCTTGAGATGAGGAGCTCTTCAAGCTCTTCCAACATCTCATCGTCTAGCTTGCGATGAGTGATAAGAGTAGTGATGCCTTCAGAAAGGCGAGAAGATGTTTTTTTAAGACCTTCTTTTAAACGCTTAAACCAAGTGGTCATTGTATCTCCTTTTTCCTCAATCGTCATTGCGAGCAAAGCAAAGCGAAGCAAACCAGAAAAAAACAGCAAGGCAAAGTGACAAATTTTCTGGGTTGCTTCGGAGCAAATGCTCCTCGCAATGACGGTTTTAAGTAGTGGCCTCCAAGTAACTTTCCTTCATTCCTACCACCTTAGCTTTTACAATGCTTCCTGGTAATTGAGGAGTGGTCAGTTGAACTTTCAGAAAGTGCTCGCTATGACCCTGGGTTTCCGTTTCAAGCAGAACACTCACGTCTTGTCTCAGAAAGCGTGCAAGGGTTTTCTGGAGATTTTTCTCTCCTGCCTCCCGCAGTCGGGCAGCTCTTTCTTTAATCACATCTCCCTTTACTTGCGGCATACGGGCAGCTGGCGTTCCTTCCCGAGGAGAATAGGGAAAGACATGGAGGAAAGTTAAATCACACTCCTCAACAATGTTTAAAGTGTTTTCAAACATGGCTTCCGTTTCTGTAGGGAATCCTGCAATGATATCCGCGCCAAAAGTGACGTCAGGGCGAAGAGCGCGTAATTTCTGACAAATATCAATAACATCCTGACGCAAGTGGCGACGTTTCATTCTTTTGAGAATCATGTCGTCTCCCGCTTGGAGGCTGAGATGAAAGTGGGGCATAAGGCGAGGGTCTCGCTCAAAAACAAGGAAAAGATCTGGATCCACCTCGACGGGATCAAGAGAAGACAAGCGCAGGCGAGGAAGATTCGGCACGTGCGCTAAAAGGCGCTTCACCATTTGCCCTAAGGTTGGTTTTCCTGGCAGATCCTCACCATAGGCCGTGATATCAACGCCTGTGAGGACAATTTCTTGAAAGCCCTTGTTCAATAAAAGATGGACTTGGTCGACAATAACGCCTAAGGGCACGCTGCGACTGTTTCCGCGTCCATAGGGAATTGTGCAGAAGGTGCAGCGATGATCGCACCCATTCTGGACTTGAATAAAGGCTCGCGCGCGGCCATCAAAGCCTGCAATAAGGTGCTCCGCTGTCTCACGCACAGCCATAATGTCATTGACGATAATCCGAGCATGGTCCTTGTCGGGGTCAAAATATTTTTCTTCAAGTTTTTCCGTATTCCCAAGGACTTGATCCACTTCCGGCATTTGGGAAAAAGAGGTGGGATTAATTTGAGCGGCACAGCCTGTGACAATGATTTTCTTATGGGGATAATCCCTCCGGTATTTGCGAATGGCTTGGCGAGCTTGGCGTTCTGCTTCAGCCGTGACGGCGCAGGTATTAAATACAACAGCGTCTTGAAGACCAGCTTTAAGAGCCTTTTCTCGAATAACCTCTGATTCATAGGCATTCAGGCGGCATCCAAAGGTAACAACATCAGTCGTCATGGGAGATCAACCATTCCTTTAAAACAATATTCAGCGGGGCCGGTAAGAAGGGGAGGGGAGTTCTCTTCCCAGGCTACTTCTAATGTTCCCCCCTCCATTTCAATAAAAACAGGAGGATTTTTAATAAGTCCCAGCTTTAAACTAAGTATTCCTATAGCACAAGCACCAGATCCGCAAGCGGGTGTGATTCCAACCCCGCGCTCCCACACCCTGGCTTTAACAGTTGTTGGGGAGATAACCTGGGCGAGCTCTACGTTCACTCCTTCTGGAGGTTGAAGAGAAAGGGCCAGCTCTCCTAAAGGAAGGGAAGCGATATCCTCTGTAAAGATTACGAGGTGGGGGTTTCCAACGTTGATAGAGTGCACAGTGTCATCCCCGCTCCCTTTGTCATCCCCGCGAAGGCGGGGATCCAGAAAGGTTGGCTCCTTTAGGGAAATTGTAATGTTTTCTCCCTTCCTCCAAAAGTGGGATAGAAAAGAAGGAGTTTGAAGTGTGCCCTCTTCTTTCCCTAAATACTTTGCCACGCACCGTGTTCCGTTTCCGCATGCCATGGCTTCACGTCCATCGGCGTTAAAGAAGGAAATATCAGTGTCTGCTGAAGAAGAATCCTTTAGCAAAATAATCTGATCACATCCTATTCCTTGACGTCGATCTGCAATCCAGCGGATGTGGTCTCGTGTGAGCGGACTTTTGAGATGATTTTCTTCAAGAATCACGAAATCATTCCCAAGAGCCTGCATTTTTGTAAAAGGAAGTTGCGAGGACATTTACTTCGTTCCTTGGTGGAGGAGAAAAAGAGTATACATAACGCTCCCAAATAAGACAAAGGCAAATCCTTGGTGGAGGACTGCAAGGGGAAGGGGAACTTCTAATAACAATGTAAAAATCCCTAAGGAAAGCTGGAGAAATGCACTCAACATGATGGTTGTAAACGCATGGGAAAGGTTTTTGGGAATAAGAAGCTCTCGCTGGTAACACCAGATTCCTATGCTCGTAAGAATTGTCATAAGGGCAAGCAGTCGGTGAATAAATTGAACACCCGGTGGATTTTCTAAAAGATCTTTCCACCAAGGGGTTTGGCTTAAAAACTCAGGGGGAATAAGATGTCCCCCCATTAATGGAAAGGTATTATAAAGAAGCCCTGCCTTAAGTCCTGCAACGAGGGCTCCCCAAAAGGCGGTGAGAAGCACAAGAATGAGCAGGAGATAAGAAAGCTTTTTGAGGGACAATAAAGCTTTTCGTGAATATCCCTTTCTCTCAACCGTCAGTGTGGTGCGATAAAGATTTAGTGTCACCCACAAGGCCACTCCAAAAACGGCAAATCCCAGGAGAAGATGGGCAGCTAATCGATAGGGGCTAACATGAGGATCTTGGATAAGCCCGCTTTTCACCATGATCCATCCCATGAGACCTTGGGCTGCTCCCAAGAGCCACAAAAGAACCAGAAAAGGCCAAAGAGAGCGGTGTTGCCTTTTAAAAATCATTAAAAAAGTAGGGATTAATAAAAGGATCCCCAAAAGACGCCCCCCTAAACGGTGGATGTATTCCATCCAAAAGAGAGACTTAAATTCTGCAAGAGTGATCCCCAGATTAATTTTTTGAAACTCAGGGCTTTGTTGATATTTGCTAAATTCAAGAAGCCAGTCCTCCAGGGTAAGGGGAGGAAAAATCCCTGTGATGGGCTTCCATTCCACAATAGAAAGACCAGAGCCCGTTAAGCGCGTTATCCCTCCAATGATGACCATCCCCAGAATCATGAAGCAGAGGGTAATCATACTGCCTTTAAAAAGAGGGGTGTTGTAATCTGTCATGAAGAAAAGACTCTTCTTTCTTTTTTCTAAAGTCAAATGATTTCATTGTCTTTTTGAGAGAATCCTTTTATCCTCTCTCCATGAATAAAAATCTCCTTTTCTTAATTTTTCCTTTGTTCCTCTCGGGATGTGTAGGCTTTTTAGTATGGGACGACACGGGGTGTTGGGATGAAGATTTTCCAGATATTCGCACAGTTCCTAACCGTGAGTGTGCGCGGGCGCCACGTTGTGTGAAAGAGAGAGAGGAAGCCTGTGTACGGATGAATGATTTTAAAAAATTAGAGCAAGAGCGTGAACAGATTGTAGCTCGTGATCAGGCTTTGAGAGAAAGGGCTTTTCCATCTGCTGAATAAGTAACGTGTATTTATAAATTTCGAGTTTCTCTCTTCGTTCTCATCAACTCTATTTTTGACAAGGGAGGAGAAGCCTACTTGAGACTATACGTTTTAACTCATCCCCGTTTTCTCTTATTCATTTCTCTCTCATCCTCCTGAACTTACCTCCTCATTTTTATAGAAAGTGCGATATTTTTTAAAGAGAGATAAAATATCGTAAAAATAAATGAAAACTGGCGGGAGATATAGTCAACTAACGTGAAAGTGCCTCTTAACGCCGGACCTTTTTTCCGATTGCCCAACGTTTGTCATCCCCGAGCTAGGAATGCTTTGTTTTCAAAGGAAAGCATTAGCATTCCTTCGTCGGGGATCTTGTTGAAACATCTCATTGCTTCTAGAAGAATCCCCAATCAAAAAGTTCTAAGCCCCGATCAAGGGCGGGGGACGAGCTTGTTTCGGAATCTCTTTGACAAGGAGATGCTGAATGATCCCGGCTCAAGGGCGGGGGACGAGCTTGTTTCGGAATCTCTTTGACAAGGAGATGCTGAATGATCCCGGCTCAAGGGCGGGACTAAAGGTTCAGCATGACAATGACCGCTTTGGATCTCCGTGTTCCCCGCCTTCGGGAGGAGGGATCTTGCTTCAGTTGAGAAGATCTCCAATCAACGAGTTTCCACTATAGGAGCTTTATAGGTCTCACCTAATGCAGACAAAAAGGCCTTGAAACTGCTTATTTTTCCTTTTCCCGCACTATCACGACCATGCTCAATATGTTCACCAAATAGCACCTTCCCGCCAGCTTGCTTGAAAGACATCTTTTTATCACCTTTTACTATACTTCCTTTTATCTCTCCTAAATCTATTAGTTTTTGTAAGGAATTCCAAAACAGCCGAGAGTCATCTTCGTTGTAGGTCTTCGTTTCTTTAAATTTCTCTATGATTGACCAGGCTTTCTCTGTTTCTGGGGACAAAACTTTCTTTGTTTGAGAAGGGGAGGCGTTATGAGTGGAGGATTTCCTTTGTCTGACCTTTTCCTCTTGCAAGCTTCTAAAACTTGCTTCTTTTATTTTTTGGTCTTCCTCCGTTAGTTCAACTCTTAACGTAGGCTTTGAACGAGCAAGGTCTAGGAGACGAGGAATGAATTCAAGAGGAGTAAGGTTCGCAAACTCAGTAAACTCATGTTCTTTTTCCTTTCTGTTTTGACGTTGTCGTGGTGAAGGTTGAAAAAACGTTGTTTTTGATGGTGTAATTTCTTGAGATTTACTGAATTTTTTCCATACTGCTTTTCCGAAGTCTTTTAGTCCTCCAGATAGCTTTGTTAAACCAAAGCCTATTACGAAGCGAAGAGGAGCCGCATAGGTAAAGATATTTTTTTGTGCCAGCCAATCAGGGGCAAATATACTATAAAAGTGTCTTAAAGAATATTGAAAAGACTCATACATTGGATAATATAAAAATGGGTCGAAATTTTGACTACTATCTTTTGGGCGTTGCAGGAGATATTCAAATCTAGGATCATCATCATTAGACTTTGGATTGCCAAGTCTCCAGCATTTTTTTATTGAACCATTGATAAGACAATAATAGCTAGGAACAGAGTCCATCAACATATTTGTGTTATCAGACCGGTTCAAGTCAGTCCACAGTTTTTCCTCGAAGTAATAGTAAGTTAAGGAAGCTAGAAGTAGACCTGATGTATCTAAAATGTAGGCTCCATAACTTCCCTCTTTAAATATGAAATTATCTAAGAAATTATCTCCCGGTTTCGTTTTAAAAAAACGATGAAAAAACTTTGAAGGATCATAGCCAGCAATCGAAAAAACAATTTGTCGCCCTCCTCTCATTCCCCACGTAGGAGCAAGAAGTAGCAGGAGCAAGGAAGGAACAGTTGGACCATTCTCATAGAAATTTTCATAAAGGTAGGCCGATGAGCCAATACAAGCAACGAGATTTGCTGCTCCCTTCCCAAACAAAATTATTTTTTTCATCTTTTCTGGGAATGTTGAAGAGTAGTTTGGGAAAAGCTTTCTGAAGACAGGGCTCGTAATATCCTTCACCCCTTGTACCAAGTGATTCATACAATAAACATCCGTTGTTGCTCTTGTCATATGGCCCAACAAGCTTGTAGAAACTATCTCTTCTTCAGAAGGAGTCGGTCTATAAACGAGATACAGAGTAGCCGCTCCTATATGGGTGAACCCTTTGATGATTTGCTGAGCCGTAGGGCTGGTTTTAAGGGATTCCCTTGGTTTTTCAAAGGCGAGCAATCTCACAGTTTCTGCTGCAACTGTTTTTACCCCATTTCCGACCTTTTCTATTCCTTTGACATGGGACTTTAAATACTGAGCTGTTTTATTTACCAAAAACTGAGGTGTGCTTTTAAGGCCTCCCCAACATTTAGAGAGAAGAGAAGGAGATTTCTGAGATTCATCGGAAGATATGGTGGGGCGCGACGACGAAGGAGAGGATGGAATCTCTTGTTTCTCATCTAGTGTAATAGAAGTAGGACGAATGGTAGGCGCGCTAGAATTTACATCCTTGTGATCCATGGCCATCACGGTTGATGACATATAAGAAAATAAAACCAAAATATTTACGCAATATTTAACACTTTGAAAAATCCTTGAAAAATTCATAAACACCATTCCTTCTGATCAGTCTAATAGTCAAACAAAGCAAAGTCTTCCTTTGCTTAAAATAAGTCCGTTTTTAGAAGTCATGAGGTTTATTGGAAGGAATAGAACGTATCCAAGAGCCTTGTTGAAAAAGAAGAATTTTCAACAAGAACCTATTCTCTGCAAAAACAGACTTTTAAGTTTTCTGGAAATTTGATTGAAGATAAGAGCTGTAGATTAGCCCCGTATTCTGTCACCCTTTTGGTTAGAGAGCTGAACAAGATGTGCTAACTCATAACAAAAATAATTAATATTTAAAAAGCAAATAATAAACATATAATTCTTTGTCAAGAAATTTTTGCAAAATCTTTCCTAAAAGTAATTAACCGAGACTAGGAAGTCTCCCTTCATATAATTCAGAAGGTACTTCAAAAGCCTCTTTACCCAATACTGTCATCCCGAACTTGTTTCGGGATCTCGTTGATGGTATGAGTAAGCAGATATCACCCTCCCCGATGATAGGGATGCTGCTTTAAAATTTGTTGTGCCCGATAAATCTGCTCCATGAGCATAATCCGCACCAAAAGATGGGGCCAGGTCAGGCGTCCAAAGGAAAGAGACTTATGCGCTTTGGCCTTGATTGCGTGGCTTAAGCCGTCCGCCCCTCCGATCACAAACGTTGCTTTTCCTTGATGATGGAGCTGAATCTCATTTAAAAGAGTCGCAAAATCTTCACTTTTTAAATTTTCTCCTCTTTCGTCCAGAGTAATTAAGAAAGAAGAAGAGGGGAGAGCCTCCTCTAAATTTTTCTCGTCAACTTCACGCAGATCAACTTTCCAGTCGAGACGCTTTTTATATTCGTCATAAAGCCTTTTTAAGGCGGGGTCTTTTAGTTTTCCACTCACAAGAAGAGTAATGTGCATGTTAGGAAAGAGGGGGTGAGGGGGGGTCGCTTATGTCAACGGTCCACATCTTTTCCAGGTTGTAGAAAGTGCGGATTTCAGGACGGAAAAGATGTACGATAATATCCCCTGCATCCACCAAGACCCAATCACATTGAGGAATTCCTTCAATACGAACATTTTTGAGGCCTTTTTTCTTGAGATCTTCCCGAAGGAGCTCCGCCATAGACCCCACTTGGCGTTGAGATGTTCCTGAGGCAATAATCAGGTAATCTGCAATAGATGATTTTCCACGCAAATCAATAGAAACAATGTCTTGAGCTTTTTTAGAACTCAAAAAGTCTTGAATAAAGTCCTTTAAAGCTTGGGGAGATGATGCGTGAGCCACGATCTATATCTTTCTTAAGTGTCTGTTAATCTTTAAGAAGTATATATAAAACTCTCTCTTAAAACGCAATAGGGATATATTTTAATGAAAAATATTCTTTTTTATAAAAGAAAAGCATAAGAAGAGAGGGAAGGTGCGCTATTTCTTCTTTCTATTTGTCGTATTTTTGGCAGAAATATCCTGTTATGCAGCGCCATTAAAAGTTGGAGCTATTCTCGACCATCCTTTTATTATCAAGCATGATACAGAATATTCCGGCATTGCCGTAGAACTATGGGACGCCATCGCGCACGGTCTTAACGAGACCTACACGCTGGTTGAATACCCCGAAGAAAAAACAAAGGAAGCCTTTGAAGCCTTAAGCAGGGGAGATCTTGATGTTCTTATTGGCGCTCTTTCTGTTACTCAAGACACCTTAAAACACGCTGATTTTACCCTTCCTTTTTATGCTGATAAAATAGTTCCCGTTGTTTTTCATGATTCTTTTCAAAATTTATTGACACTTTTTAAGATGATGTTTTTTTCTTTTGGGTGGATTATGGGAATTTTCTTTGTTTTGTACGCGTCCTACCTTTATTTTTTGTGGTATTATGAGAGAAAACATAGCCTTATGATTCCCGATTGCTGCCGTGAGGGAGTTTCCTATCTATTTTGGAAACATATTTTAATTGGTCGCCACACAGATGATATCCCCAAAACCCTACCCGGGAAGAGCTTGGTTTTTTCAAAAACCATTTTATCCTACTTTATTCTTACTCTTTTGAGCGCCACGTTGGTTTCTTTTTTAACCGTTTCTCTTTCCAGCTGGTCTGATCCTATTCAACATGTCTCTGATTTAGAAAAAAGACGTATGGGAGCCATTGCTGACTCAAGACCTTTTAAAATGGGGAGCAACCTTGGATTTACAATAATCCCCTTTGCATCCATAAAAGAAGGGATGCGTGCCCTTAGGGAAGGAGAAATTGACACGTTTTTGTCTGACTTTTCTTTGGTTGACACCTATCTTAAGGAAGTCGGAAGAGATAAAGTGAATATGAGCCATTTTGTCTTAAAACAAGATCTTCATGCCTTTGCAACCCGTCCTGGAAATCCGCTTTTAAGAAAAATTAACGAACAAATGGTAGACTTAAAAAAAAGAAGAGTGCCAGAAAAAATTTGTAAAGGATATTTAGAAAAAGGAGTAAGAGACTGTGATCTTTAAAAGCTATAGCGCAGGTTTAGGAATTTTATTTTTAACACTCTCTCCGCTTTGGGCAGAAGAGGGATTTTTAGGGTGGATTGAAGGAAAGGGGACGCAGGATAAAGCTGATCCGTGCACGCTAGCTTTTCCAGGAACGAAATCTCATCCTACCATACCCAATGCATGCTATTATTGTCCGCAAGGGGGATCTGTTCCGACAGGACCTGCTGAAAACCCAAGCTGCTCGATTGCAGGAACAAACCTTAACGCTTGTAAGACCTCCACATCTACAACACCTGAAGGCGTTCTAATCCAGAAGCCTAATATTTGTATCGTTTGCCTTCCGGGTAAGAAGTACAGCGGAAATGATTGCATTTAAACGTCTTGACAGAAATATGATAGCTTGTATCTCTTAAACAAGAGTGAGTGATGTTTTTTGTGATCCACTCAAACTTAATTATTGCGGTGAGAGAATAAGGGGCTGATCTTTCCAGCTCTTTGCGTCAATCTAAATTCCCATAAACTTTCAAAAGACTGTTTCTTTTTTTGAGAATGAGTTTTCCCAAGCTGTTTTTTGTCGAAAAAATTTACGGCAGGGATTTCTAATTTTATACGCGCGAAAAAACATAGCAAGTTAGATCTACACACACATGACGCTGATCCGTTGGAGTTACTGATACAGGCTGCGAGAAAGTCAAAGCTTGATCTGACTCCTGAAAAAGGAAGAGCGCATCTAAAGCAGTTAGCTGAAGAAGGGTGTGAGGAGGCTCAAGATGCATTGGATAATAATGAGATTCCTGTGAGCCCATCGTCTTCTAATGCTTCCTCAAGCAGTTCGAGTTCTTCTAGCTCTTCCTCAAGCAGCTCGAGTTCTTCGTCGAGCAGCACGAAGTCATTCATTAAACCTCTTGACAGAAACCCGCGTAAACGGTAGTGAAGAAGGGTATCAAGCAAAATTTATGGATTTTGCTGTGGGCACCCTTTTAAGTAAATGAGAGATCCTATGTTTGCAATCATCAAAACGGGCGGAAAACAATATAAAGTAGCCGCTAATGATATTATTAAAGTCGAGAAGCTCCTTGGGACTTCGGGCGATTCCATTGAATTTACAGACGTTCTGATGATGGGGCAGGGGGAGTCTGTAAAAGTTGGGGCTCCCTTAGTGACTAACGCAAAGGTTGTTGGGACTGTTCTCGATCAAATTCGCGATGACAAGGTTATTATTTTTAAGAAGAACCGTCGTCATAATTATCGGCGTAAAAATGGCCATCGCCAGTATCTGACCGTTGTTCGTATAACGGATATTTTGGCTGATGGGGAAAAACCGTCTCCCAAGAAAGCTGAAGCAGACAAGCCTGTCAAAAAAGTTGAGCCTAATGTCGCTACAAAGTCAGAAGACGCACCACCTAAGGCACTCGCAAAAAAAGCAGCGCCTAAAACCACCAAGGCGCCTAAGTAAGGAGATTTGAGAAATGGCACAAAAGAAAGCCGGAGGTAGTTCCCGCAACGGTCGCGATTCTGAAGGGCGCCGTTTAGGAGTGAAAAAATTTGGGGGCGAAGCCGTTATCCCAGGAAACATTATTATTCGTCAGCGTGGCACAAAATATTATCCTGGCAATCATGTCGGAATGGGGCGTGATCACACTCTTTTTGCTCTCGCTGAAGGTCATGTAAAATTTTCCCGGGGAGCTATTGGCCGGACCTTTGTTTCCGTTGAATAGCCCTTGTCATCCCGAACTTGTTTCGGGATCTTCTTGACATGAAGATGCTGAAACAAGTTCAGCATGACAGTGTTAAAGTGTTATGAAATTCCTTGATGAAGCAAAAATATTTCTTAAAAGCGGCGATGGAGGATCTGGCTGCGTCGGATTTCGTCGCGAAAAATTTATTGAATTTGGAGGGCCAGATGGCGGAAATGGGGGTAAGGGCGGAGACATCATTTTTGAGGCTGTCTCTAATCTAAACACCCTCATTGATTTTCGCTATCATCAGCATTTTAAAGCCGAAAAGGGACACCAAGGAATGGGAGGCAGCCGTTCGGGAGCTGCCGGAGAAACCCTTGTTATTCGTGTCCCTTTAGGCACACAAATCCTTGCAGAAGATAAGGAAACCATTCTCGCAGATTTCACAGAAGAAGGCCAACGTCTTGTCTTTTTAAAAGGAGGAGACGGCGGCTTTGGAAACGAGCATTTCAAATCTTCCACCAATCGAGCTCCGCGCCATGCGAGCCCAGGATGGTCTGGAGAGGAGATGTGGGTCTGGTTGCGTCTGAAACTTATTGCAGATGTGGGTCTTGTGGGATTACCCAATGCGGGCAAGTCAACGTTTCTCTCTGTTGTGTCTCGTGCAAAACCCAAGATTGCTGATTATCCCTTCACTACATTGGTCCCTAATTTGGGAGTTGTGTATATCCATGATAAGGAGTTTGTGGTAGCGGATGTCCCTGGGCTTATTGAAGGAGCCCATGAAGGCGTCGGCCTTGGTACCCGCTTTTTAGGCCATGTGGAGCGCTGTAAAGCCATTCTTCATCTTATTGATGGAACCCAAGAAGATGTAGGGGGGGCCTATAAAACCATTCGCCATGAACTTGATTTGTATGACCAAGGCCTGAAAGAAAAGACTGAAATTATTGCTCTTAATAAGGCCGATGCCTTAACGGATGAAGTGATCGCAGAAAAAGTAAAAATCTTAAAACGCGTGACGAAGCAAAAGATTTTCGTGATTTCCGCCATCAGTCGCCAAGGGGTGCCTCAAGTGCTAGAGACGCTTTTAAGTCTTGTGCACCATGATGACGAGTCATCATAGTTTCAGGCACACAACAGGGATTTTATATTTTTACAATACATGAATCATTCTCAACTGTAAAATTTTTCAATTGCCCATTTGAGAAAAATTTTTTACTTTTATAGACAAATCATTTATTATAAAAATATAAAATCCTTGTTGTGTGCCTAAGTTTCTTTCCAACGCCGGATACTTTCTGTCTTTACTATCCACCCTTGTCATCCCCGAGCTAGAAATGCTTTTTTTCTGCAGGAAAACATTAGCATTTCTTCGTCGGGGATCTTGGATGAGCTCCGCTCTGTTGAGAAAAGATCCCCGATGGAGAAGCTCTAAAGCCCCCGATCAAGTCGGGGGCAAGAACTTCTAGCTCGGGGATGACAATGGAAGAGAGAAAGTTAAAAAATATCAGGCGATTAGCGTGACAAGAAAACCGTCTTGACAGTTTTTTCTTAAGTAGTTCTACTTAATGCATCTTTTGACATGGAAAAAACACTATGAGAGCTAAGCTATCTTCATGGCTCTCTTTAAGTATAGCTATCTTACTCATTCCTTCTTCTTTGAAAGCTGGAGGGAAAGATGAGGAAAAGAATTTTGTGAGGCTTAGTGTTCGTAGCTTCTCTTCTTCTCACAGTCAGAAAAAAACCTACAGTTTAACTGATAAAGCGATTAATCTTGTGCGCTTGAGGGTAGATCGACCAAGTCGTCTTGAGCCGGTTTCATTGCATCCAATTGCATTGGCTGAGCAAGAGCGAACCGATCTTACGAAAAACTTCCACATCGTTCATGGAGTGAGAAATAACACTAGAACCTCTAATAAATTAAAATGACTGTGTTCTTTTATTCAGAAAAAGATTGACAAAAAATTACAATTCTATATTTATTTCACTGTCTAAAGTAGACATATAGTGTTAACCTCAATGGTGATATAATACGGGGTTAATGTTTTTAGCTCTTCGCTTTAATCTAAATTCCCACAAAATCTTAAAAAATCCTTTTCCTTTTCCTTTTTTTGAAGGAGAAAGTTCTGCGAGATGAAGCTTTCTTCATCGACGTGTTGCTAGCTTGTAAAAAGTTCACCTAAAGTAAAGTTTTTTCTTTCTTTATTTAAGGAAACGGATGCAGCTGTGGAACAGCAAATTTTATTGTATTTAATTTAATGAAAGGTATTCTTATGATTTTTAACCGTTTTATGCTCATTATAACAATTCTCGTCTCTCTAACGTGTGGAGGGGCTTTCGCTATGGAGAACAAGGACCCAAAAGGGACCTCAGCTAAGCTCAATACGAGCTCATCAAGTTCTCTCTCGTCTTCTTCAAGTTCTTCTTTTGCAACGGATACAAGCTCATCAAGCCTTTCTAGCAGCTTTTCTCAACTCAACATTTCGTCTGCTCCCTCATATTTTTCTGAATCTTTTTCCTCTTTAAGCTCATCAAGTAGTTCTTCCTATAGCTCTTCAGCAAACTCATCGTCGAGTTCATCAAGTTTTACTTCAAGTGCTTCATCAGTGAAGAGTCAGTCTAATAAGCAGAAGGAATGGCTAGTCGAACTTGAGAGCAATCTGACACACTTTAAGAAACGCTTTGCAAACATGGAAAAAGTTGCACAACCCGTGCTTGAATTAGCAAAATGTATGGGAGTCTCGGAAGGGTCCGAGCTTTTCTCTCGCTGTAGCAAACTTACAGTTCTTTTGTTTAGCTATAAGAGAATGATCAGTAAGGAAGGAGAATCAGCAAAAAAGACTATTCTGTCAGGCAACCCAGTGGCACGTGAAAAATATGAGAGCATCCTTGATGCTGTAGTAAAAAAGGAAAATGACATAATGAAATATAAGGGTGCTTTGGAGCGAGAGTTGAACCGAGAGTCGGAGCGGCAGTTGGCAAGATTGCTTATGGGTTCTTCGAGCTCTTCAAGCAGTTCATTGTCATCGAGCTCTTCAAGATCATCAAGTTCTTCGAGTAGTTCCTCGTCGTCGAGTAAGAGTTCTTAAGCTCAAGACTCTTTCCAAGATCCCTCCTTGCAAAAGGGGGGATTTTGAAGTGTTGTCGGTTCTGTTGTCATCCTCGACATAGAAGCTCTTGCCCCCGACTTGACGGGTGCTTAGAGCTTCTCGCTCGGTGATCTGATTGAAACACATCATTGCGTCTAGAAGACCCCCGATGAAGGAATGCTAATGTTTTCTTACGAAAACAAAGCATTCCTAACTCGGGGATGACAAGATGGGGAGTTGATATAAAAATGTACAATATGAGATGGTTTGCTATCACTCCACCAAGCCGTGGCTAAAAATGAAATTCCAATAGGATTCCAGCTTGCGGAGGAGTTTGAGGGTTTCGGTCAAGTTTTGATCCGTCACGCCATTGTATTTTAAATTAGCCGCTTGTTGGGTAAAGATTTTATCTATTTTCTCGTAGAGTTTTATTCCTTTATCGGACAAACGTATTTTGCTCGCTCGTTTATCATGAATGGCTTTTTCTTGAATAAAATAGCCGTGTTCTACAAGCTTTTTCAGGTTATAAGAGACATTTGATCCTAAATAATAGCCGCGGTTGGAAATTTCTCCGACCGTCATTTCATTTTTTCCAACGTTATACAAAATAAAGCATTGCACGTTGTTAATATCAAAAATACGGAGTCGATCGAGCTCAATCTTGATCACATCTAAAAAGAGATGATGGAGCCGCTCCACAAGGGTAATTGTCTCAAAATAAAGGGCTTTCATAGCGCCTCTCTCGTTATCTAAGGTTCTCCTTATATTTGTAGCAAAAATATGTTAAATTTTATTTAATTTAGGAAAATTAAAATTTGTTGACACATACCTTGTTGGACTTGATAACTGGTCGTTGAAATGAAAGATAATCCCACCACCACAGCACAATCTCGTAAAGCATCCTTTAAAGGCAGAATGATGGGACGTTTGGCCGCTGTGCAAGCTCTTTTTCAAATTGAGCAAACCCAATCTGCCGCTTCATCGGTGGTGCTAGAATTTTTAGACCATCGCTTAAAAAAGATGAAGCCAAAGGTCGATTCTACCTTCTTTTCAAAATTAGTCGAAGGAGCCTGGCGCGTTCACGAACGCAGTGACGAGATCATCACAGGCGCTTTAAAGCCTGGGTGGACCCTCGACCGCCTTGAATCAGTGACACGCGCCATTTTACGGGCAGCTCTTTATGAGATTATAGAAACGCAGACGCCAACGCCTGTGATTATTGATGAGTATCTTAATCTCACTCATGCTTTTTTTGATGATGCAGAAGTTGCCTTTGTGAATGGCGTTTTAAATACGGTTGCACAAAAAATAAGACCTTCTAACCTCCCTAAAACCAATATTTAAGACCCGCAGCAAAGGCTGTGGACGCATCATGGACGCCGTTAAAGGTTCCAAAGGCGCCCGAGCGGTGATGGTAACGAGCAACAAGCGCCCAATGTGAGCAGGGAAGAGAAAGAGTTATCTCTGTCATAAGATAATTCAGAATGCGAGAGGTGTATTTTGCTCCTCGAGTAGCAAGCTCAAGCTTGGGAGTATTTGTTGCAATGCTAAGCCCATCACCAATAGCAATCGTTGTCGGGAGGGTAGCATTCCAAGGAAAGGCTTTCCAACGCGCGATTAAAACAACAGGGTTAATTTCAAAGTGGGTTTGCCCGCCGAAATGTTTAACGCCTTGCGTTTCAAATTCAAGATCTAAGCGGTTGTCTAAGAAGCTGACTAAGCGTTTAGAGGCGGCTACTGCCAAAATTGCTGAGCCTTCAAACTTTGCTTTTCCTTGAAGAAAAATTTTGCTTGAGTCTTGAGAGGTAATAGGACCGCCATAAACAGTAACTGCCCAGCCCTTGGACCACCAGGAAGGGCATTGTGGTTGAAAATTTAGTGGCGGCAAGATTGTGTTACACGGGGACTGACATTCTTGTGCACTTAATGTTTTTTGGAATACGAACAAACTTATCAATATTAAAATATACTGCATTTTTGTCTCCCTTATTGTTATTGCGGGTTATGACAGTGCTATTGAGGTACGGACATTCCTTTACGGTTGTTTTCAAAAAGCAAATTTCGGGGGTTTTCATCAAGTTTTTGGAAAAAACGAGTTGCTTTATTCAGCATGGTGCGCATGTCTCCCAGAGTTTGTAAAATTTCATAAGAACCGCTCTGCGTGAGTGTGTCCAAAGCAGCCTTATTTTTATCAAAATAATGAGAAATTCCATCAGCGGCTAGATCTATTTTTGTCAAAGTTTTTTGTGTTGAATGGCTTACATCTTTAACTTCTCTATTCAACGTGCGGGCAGTTTGGCTTGCATTTTCAATAAGTTCTTTCAAAGGTTTAGAACTGTCCGCGAGTCGTTGAGAAAGGATATCAACATTTTTCAAGGTTTCTGAAAAGCGATTTCTATTTTGTTCGTTGAACGTAGAATTGATTCGGTCAACAAGATTTGTGAATTTATTAACCATGCGTGGAAGCATGGTCATGATTTCTTCTACGCCAGAATAACGGGAGGGAATGACGGGATACTTTTGTCCCGATTTGGTCTTGAGAAGAGGGCTCTCCTTATTCCCGCCATAAATTTGGACAAATTTGTATCCTGTCAATCCTTGGAGTTCGAGTGAAGCGTATGCATCTTCCTTAATATCAATGTTGTTTTTAATGGAGACGGTAATATTAACCACCTCGAGATTTCTTGAATCAAGTTCAATGTCTTTAACGGTTCCTACGGGAACGCCGAGAAAATTAACGGTTCCTCCAACGGTGAGTCCTGTCACCGATCCTGGGAAGTAGATGGTATAAAAATTAACGTTGTAATCAATATCTTTTTTTGCAAGCCATAAGAAAAAAGAAAGAATTCCTGCAATAGACAAGAGAACAAATGTTCCAACCATCATATATCCAGCGCGGGTTTCCATAGTTACTCCTTAAGGGTTGCCAAAGCAAGCCGGCCACGGACTCCATGAAAATAATCATGAATCCAAGGGTGTTTGTTCTTTAACAATGAATTTAATGTCCCCACAATGGCCTGTTTGTCAACTAGAACCGCAAGGCGATCGCAAAGACGTCTTATACTATCTAAATCATGCGTTATCATGACAACAGTTAAATTAAGGTTGGCTCTTAAGGTTAAAATAAGCTCGTCAAACGCTGCGGCTGAAATAGGGTCCAGGCCGGATGTAGGCTCATCAAGAAATAAAATTTCAGGATCCACGGCAAGCGCACGCGCGAGGGCCACTCTTTTTACCATTCCTCCAGAAAGTTCGGAAGGATATTTAAAGAAATCGTCTTCTTGAAGTCCCACCATCTTTAGCTTAAGAAGGGCCATTTCACGGGCCAAGTCATCGGGCATGTTTTCCATATCTTTCATAGGGATCTGAATGTTCTCACCGACGGTAAGAGAGCTAAAGAGAGCGCCACCTTGAAATAAAACACCCCAATGAGATTGGAGATGTAAAGTTGTAATTTGTTCAAGAGATCCAATGCTCTTTCCTAAAACGGTAATTGTCCCTTGCTTGAGAGGGCTAAGACCTAAGATAGTATTTAAAAGAACGGACTTACCAGCTCCAGATCCTCCTACGATTCCAAAAATCTCTCCTCGAAATATATCCAAGTCTAAGTGATCGTGGATGGTTTGGGAGCCAAATTTTGTTACAAGATCTCGGATAGAGATGATAGGGGGATCCTGTGTCATTTAAATGCCTATTTTTGAAAAGAAGACGGACAAAAGAGCATCCGCTAGGGTGACCAAAAATATTCCTTCAACAACTGAGCGTGTCGTACAAATTCCTACACTTTCTGCAGTGCCTTTAACGCGCATGCCTTCAAAGCAGCTTACAACTCCAATAATGGCTCCAAAAAGAGGAGCTTTTATGATTCCAATCCAAAACCCACCAATTGTAACGGCTTCTGCGACGCGATAAATATAAAGCTCAGGGGAAACGTCTAAGGATAGAACCACCATAATTCCGCCTCCTAAAAGTCCCGCAAGGTCAGCTACAAAGGCTAAGCAAGGCATGACCAAGATAAGGGCCAAAATTCGAGGAATGATCAACACGTCCATAGGGCTCAGGCCTAAGGTGTTTAGGGCGTCAACCTCTTGATTGACCTTCATAATTCCAATTTGAGCTGTGATAGAGCTCCCCGTACGTCCGGCGACTAAAATGGCTGTAATCAGAATTCCAACCTCCCTCACAACAGAAATGCTGACAAGGTTAATAGTATAAATTTCAGCGCCAAAGCGACGTAATTGTTCTTCCCCTTGATAAGCGAGGACAAGTCCAAGGGCCATAGAGATGATTAAAACAATGGGAATTGCATTTACGCCAAATCTTTCCATATGGACGACAATGGACGTAAGACGTAATCGCCGAGGATGGAGAAACACCAAGAAAAATCCCAGCGTCACTTGACCTAAGAATGTGATAAGATCCCGTGTTAAAAAGGCAACATCAATACTTGTTTTTCCTATGTAGGCTAAGCGCGTCCCAAAAAAGGAAAGAGGCTTAGGGGCTTTTTCAAAGGAAGGTTTGTAGGGCTCAAGGTGTGACGAAAGCGTCAGAAACGTCTCGCTTGCGTTTTGAATTTTAACGTGATGTCCTTTATGTTCAAGAGCCTGGATAGTGCGTTGCAAAAGCCATATCCCAGAGGTGTCAAACTCTTTGAAGGCGCTCAGATCGAAAGAAATATGAGTTGGAATACTTTTTTTGAGGATGTCTTCACATAATAATTCAGCCTCTCTTGCGGTTTTTGCAAACCACATCCCATATAATTTGAAGACAGAAGCATCTTTTTGAGAGACAATGTCTATTGTTGGGGCAGAAAATTCAGCTGTTTTTGTCACGAAATGTGTTCCCTCTTGTAATGCAATTGGGTATGTTAAAGGAAAGTAAGAGAGATTTCAAAGGAATGAAAGAAAAACCGAAAAGATATTCGGCAACCCTTGTTTTACCGAAAACGTTAGTCCTTGTTGGGATGATGGGTGCTGGAAAAAGTAGTATTGGCTGGCGCTTGGCAAGAAAACTCGGGATTCCTTTTCATGACACAGATCAAGAAGTGGAACGAGCAGCGGGTTGCTCTGTTGCTGATATTTTTGAAACATGGGGGGAAAAAGCTTTTCGAGACGCCGAAAGGCGCGTTATGAAGCGTCTTTTAAGTAGTTCAGTGCAGGTCATTTCTACAGGAGATGGAGCTTTTATTGATGAAGAAAGCCGGGCTCTCATCAAAGAAAATTCTCTTTCCTTATGGTTGAGGGCCGACCCTGAAGTATTGTATGAGCGCGTCATTCGCAGAGATACACGTCCTCTTCTTTTTGAAGGAGACGCAAAGCAAATTCTTGATGAAATGGTTGAACGCCGTTATCCGCTTTATGAAAAAGCCGATCTCATTGTTGAAAGTAATGATGACGCTCATGAGGCGACCGTAGAGAGAGTTATGGAAGTTCTTAATCTCACATTTATGATTAAGGGATTTAAACAAGCATGATATCCCTGTTAAAGCTTAACATATGGACCTTATTGTCATTCACCCGTTTGTCATCCCCGCGTAGGCGGGGATCCAGGGAAATAAATCACACCATCATCCCGAATTTATTTCGGGATCTCTTTGATAAGAAAATGCTGAGTGATCCTGGCTCAAGGCCGGGACTAAAGGTTCAGCATGACAATGGTTATCTGGATCCCCGCCTACGCGAGGATGACAACTGTGGGATTAACGTAAAGTGCTCACTTTTAGTTAGGGCGAGTATAGCCTTTCTTATCTTTTTGTCTCTTACTCTTTCTCCATCTTATGCTCAACAAGATGCATGGAGCTATGCAGATAATGAGCAACACCCTGGCAAGGAAGAGAAACTTGGCATTGATGAGTGGATTGAAGTTATGAATCCTCCCCCGTCAGCAGAAGATAATGATCCGTTTGAATCTTTTAATCGCCTTGTCTTTAGTTTTAATGAATTTCTCGACATGGTTCTGATAGAGCCTCTTTCAAGAATGTATCATGATCTTGTGCCTGAGTTTGCTCGTGAACGGGTAGGATACGCCTTGCGAAATTTAAGTGAACCTGTTGTTTTTGCTAATAATCTTCTTCAAGGAGATCTGGAAGGCGCGCGCGTAACCTTGGGACGCTTTGTTGTGAATTCCACACTCGGACTAGCGGGCCTTTTTGATGCTTCAACTGATTGCGGACTTCCCTATAAAAAAGAAGATTTTGGCTTAACGCTGGCATCTTGGGGGATTGATGCAGGTCCTTATCTTGTATTGCCTGTTTTAGGCCCCTCTAATCCGAGAGATGCGTGGGGGAAAGCAGGGGACTATGCCTTGGATCCTATCAACTGGTGGGCCTATCATCGTAAAAAAGAAGTTTATAGTTATACGCGCACCGGGGTGCAAATTATAGACGCAAAAACAGAAAATCTTGAACTGATGAATGATCTGCGAAACAATGCTATTGACTTCTATGCCACTCTTCGTGCCTGGTATTACGAAAGACGAAAAGATTTAATGCTCGAGAAAGAAGAGCGAGTCGCTCTGGATACACCAAGACCAGACGATGATGACGACGATGAATAATAAAAATAAGAAAGGTTCATAATGCTAAAAAAATTTCTTTTAAGTGCCATATTTCTTGTATGGACCCATGAGGCCATAGCCACGGTTGAGGGGGAAAAGGCGGAAGCTTTTATGACTGAAATTGGAAACAAGGTCATTACTCTCTTAACGAACCACTCAATTTCCCCGCAAGAGAAAGCGGCACAATTTCAAGACGTTTTGGAAACAAAATTTAACGTAAGAGCGATTGGAAAATTTGTATTAGGGCGGTATTGGAAACAAGCCTCTAAGGAAGAAAAGGAAAAATTTTTAGCTCTTTTTAAAGTGTCCACCGTTTCCTGTTATGCAACGCGTTTTAGTGAATACACCTCTGAAAAGTTTGAAGTTGTGGGATCTCGCACAGAAAAAGATGGGGGAGTTACGGTCTTGACGCGTATTGTGAGACCAAATGGCCAGTCAATCCTTATTGATTGGAAGATCTTTGAGAAAAAAGGGGAAATGCGCATTTATGATGTTATTTTAGAAGGCATTAGTATGAGCATTACTCAACGGTCAGAATACGCCTCTGTGATTCAACAGGGAGGCGGCAAAATTCAAGCGCTGATTACGGCTCTTGAGAAAAAATCAGGAAGACAGAGCCGCTAAAAGTTGGTTTGGAGGTAATTGATTATCCCCATTCCTGTCATGCCCGACTTAGAAACTCTCGATCTCCGAAGGAAATCATAGAGTTTCTTGATCGGGTATCTTCTCGACGCCCATTGCTCTTGAGACAAGATCCCTCCTCGCGAAGGCGGGGATCAAGAAGTTCTAAGCCCCCGATCAAGTCGGGGGCAAGAACTTCTAGCTCGGGGATGACAAATCGGCTAATATTTTTCAATTACCTCTTTGTCGTTTCTTATTCAAATAAAATAGACACCGATTGCTCATCGCTAATACGATCGATGGCTTCCGCAAAGAGAGGGGCAAGAGGAATCTGGCGAATTTTTGTGCATTTTTTTACCTCATCAGTTGCGAGAATACTGTCTGTGATAACTACTTCTTTGAGAGCCGACTTTTCAATCCGCTCCAAAGCGGGAGGAGAAAATACTCCATGGGTGACATAAGCTCTCACAGAAGCGGCTCCCGATTCCATAAGGGCGTCCGCCGCATTACAAAGGGTTCCCGCAGAATCCACAATATCATCTGTGATGAGGCAATGCTGATCCTTCACCTCTCCAATGACATTCATAACTTCTGAGACCCCTGGTTTTTCTCGCCTTTTGTCAATGACCGCAAGACCGCAAGGAATGCGTTTTGCAAGCGCTCGTGCGCGCACAACTCCCCCCACATCAGGGGAGACGACAAGAAGATTTTCTGGGGGCAAATGGTCTTGGATATCCTTTTGAAAAAGGGGAGCTGCAAAAAGATTATCCACAGGGATATTAAAAAAACCTTGAATTTGCCCTGCATGAAGATCCAGTGTCAACACACGATCTGCACCAGCTGTTGTTAGAATATCGGCCACAAGTTTAGCAGAAATAGGAGTGCGAGGTCCGGACTTGCGATCTTGACGGGCATAGCCAAAATAAGGAAGGCACGCCGTAATACGTCGGGCAGAGCCTCGCTTTAAGGCATCAATCGTCACCAAAAGCTCCATTAAATGGTCATTGACAGGCTTGCTTGTGGATTGAACCACAAACATATCTTCGCCCCGTACAGTTTCCAAAATTTCAACAAAAACTTCATTGTCTGCAAAACGCCGAATGACCGCTTCCGTTAAGGAAGTCTTTAAATGATGAGCAATTCCTTCGGCAAGAGGACGGTTACTATTGCAGGCAATAATTTTCATGGACTCTCTAATGTTAAATGAAGTTTTGCTGAAACCTAACAGCTTGAAGAGATTGTGTAAATAGGGAGGATGAGGGAATTTTCAACATCAAGCAATTTTTGAAGCACTGTCCATTCCGTTGTCATCCCCGAGCTAGCAATGTTTTGATTTTCTTTGAAAAACAAAACATTGCTAGCTCGGGGATGACAAACGTTGGGCAGCCGGGATAAAATCTAGCCAGTGTTGAGGTGCGGCAGTTCTTGGTGTATTTAAAAGAGGAACTACGATGAGTAAAGACAATGAATTTGATGGATTTTCTATAGAACTCTTCCGAGATGAAGAGGGTGATTGGCTCGCTCATTTTGAAGAGCTTCCCAATATTTCAGCGTTTGGGGATTCCCCAGAAGAAGCTTTGCTTGAACTTAAGGAAGCTTGGGAAGCCACAAAAGAAAGTTATTTGACATAATACTCCTCTTCCCATAGCCCCTGCAAAAAAAGAGTATAGTGGCCAATTTAACGTGCGTATTGATAGGCTTGTTCATAGGGCGCTTGCTATTGAAGCTGCGCAAGCTGGGATTAGTCTCAATGCGCTTGTCGCTCAAAAATTAAGCCACCTGGCAAAGCCTTCATTTCTTTCAAAACACCAATAGACTTGAAAAATCGCTTCTTTCTCCCTATCTATCCTGATAGAGTGCAGTTTCTTAGCGCCGGATAGTTTTGAAGTGCAGTCAGTTCCGTTGTCATCCCCGATGAAGAAATGCTAATGTTTTCCTGCAGAAAACAAAGCATTTCTAGCTCGGGGATCACAGCTGGTGGGCAGACGGAAAAAAACGTCAGGGACTAAGACGCAATTTCTTTTTATCTCCGCTGTTCTTGGCAGCTATGAGATTTATGCTAGATAGAGGTATACTTATGAACACAATTCGAAATTTGGCCATTATTGCCCACGTTGACCACGGGAAGACAACCCTTGTGGACGCCCTTTTTCGCCAGAGCGGCACTTTCCGTGACAATCAACGCATTGCGGAAAGAGCCATGGATAGTAATGAGCTGGAAAAGGAACGCGGCATTACGATTTTGGCTAAGTGTACGTCCATTTCCTGGGAAGATAATCGTCTTAATATCGTTGATACCCCAGGGCATGCTGATTTTGGAGGAGAAGTCGAGCGCATCCTCTCCATGGTTGACGGCGTGCTTGTTCTTGTGGATGCCTCTGAAGGCCCCATGCCGCAAACGAAATTTGTGGTGGCTAAAGCCCTGCGTCAAGGCCTGAAGCCTATTGTGGTTATCAATAAGGCGGATAAGCCGGATGCACGTTCTTATGAAGTGCATGAGGAAGTTTTTGATCTTTTCGCAGCCCTTGATGCAACTGACGAGCAATTGGATTTTCCCACTCTCTATGCCTCTGCGAAGGAAGGCTGGGCCATTGAAAACTTAGAAGATCCAAAAGTGGATCTTTCTCCTCTCTTTAAGGCCATTGTGAAGCACGTGGCTGTTGCGGAGGGAGATCCAGAAGCCCCTTTTTCTATGCTTGTCACAACCCTCGAGGCCGACCCTTATTTAGGGCGTATTTTAACGGGCCGCATTCAAAGTGGGACGGCACGTATGAATATGGCTGTTAAAGCTTTGGGGAGAGAGGGCAATGTTTTAGAGCAAACGCGCCTGACCAAACTCCTCGCCTTCCGAGGGCTTGAGCGTCTTCCCATTCAAGAAGCGGTTGCGGGAGACATTGTGGCGGTTGCCGGCTTTGAGAAAGCCACCGTGTCCGATACCATTTGTGTGCCTGAAGTGATGGAGCCATTGAAGTCTCTTCCCATTGATCCGCCTACGTTGGCCATGACCTTTTGTGTGAATGATTCACCCTTTGCTGGAAAGGAAGGAAAAAAAGTAACCTCCCGCATGATTCGCGATCGTTTAATGACTGAAGCAGAAAGTAACGTTTCTATTAAGGTCAGCGAAACTCAATCAACGGATGCTTTCGAAGTCGCGGGCCGGGGAGAGTTGCAGTTGGGCGTTCTCATTGAAACCATGCGTCGAGAAGGCTTTGAGCTGGCTATTGGCCGTCCTCGGGTTCTGTTTAAAAAAGATGACGTGACGGGTCAGCTTTTAGAGCCAATAGAGGAAGTTCAGATTGATGTGGATGATGAATATACCGGCATTGTGGTTGAAAAAATGGGCTTACGCAAAGGGGAGATGAACGATATGCGTCCCTCCGGCGGAGGCAAAACCAGGATCGTCTTCATTGCTCCCTCTCGTGGTCTGATTGGCTATCAAGGAGAATTTTTAACAGACACCCGCGGCACAGGGGTGATGAGTCGTCTCTTCCACAGCTATGGTCCCCATAAAGGCCCCATTGGTGGGAGACGAAATGGAGCCTTGATTTCAAATGGAACGGGAGAAGCGGTTACCTATTCTCTTGCAAATCTTGACGATCGCGGTGTGATGTTTATTACCCCAGGAACGCCTGTTTACCAAGGAATGATCATTGGGGAACATACCCGTGATAATGACTTGGAAGTCAACGTGTTAAAAGCAAAGCAACTCACAAACTTCCGCGTTACAGGAAAAGAAGAGGCTGTGCGCCTGACGCCTCCTCGGATTTTTACACTGGAACAATCCATCGCGTATATTGAAGAGGATGAGCTTGTGGAGGTTACACCTCAATCTTTACGTATTCGAAAGACTCTTTTAGATCCCAATGATCGCAAAAGAGCAGACCGCGCGGAAAAGAAGTAAGGGGGTCTTCTTACACGGACACTTTTGTTTCCGCTTACCAGACGTCATCCCCTGGCCAGTTTTTTGTCATCCCCGAGCTAGGAATGCTTTGTTTTCGTAAGAAAACATTAGCATTTCTTCATCGGGGATCTTGCTTGAACAGAAAAGATCCTCGGGTCAAGAAGTGCTAAGCTTTGCTACGCAAATCAAGCACTTCTAGCCCAAGGATGACACAGAGAGGGAATACTTCAAAAAACATTCGATGTCACAATGGCCAATCAGAAAGTTTGCTTTATACAAATTTTATATTTAAAATAATAAATATAAAATAATATAATTATGCAAAAAACTATTATCTCAGAGGTCGCGTTATTTTAATTCCTGAAGGCGATCTTTGTTGGCCGCAGCTCTATAGAATAGATCATAAGGAACTCCTTAGTCTCAGCGTCTTGTCTATTTTTTAAAAGACGAGGAAGATTGGGGACACTGGGGATTCTCACCGCTCGTAGCGCTACAGCAGGGAGACAAGCTAGATTGAGAAAAAGCATAATAACCACCATTATTACACCACCAAACGCCAGCGTTTACAGGGGCCTCAGTTCCATCACAACATTCATAATTATCATGGGCAATCTTGAGACAAGCGCATCCCTGCTGTGCTAAAAGAGAAGACTGCGAGCTTAGAAAACTTAGTGTCATCATTATGGTAATTTTAAGGAGTTGCTTTAGCATGTTATTAATCCTAGTTGTTTTTGACACTATAAGGTATCTTCATGTCAAATGAGTATACCTTAATCAGGTAAACATTTTCTTAATATGACTTGGATGAAGTGGTTACAAAAGTGCATAACAAAAGTGTCTCCTTGAATTTTTAGTCTCGGGCTTGCCGTGGGATCCTTTCAAGAGCTTTTCCAGAATGGGTCCCGAACTAAATTCGGGGTGACAGACAAGCGTGTTGACTCAAGTGAACCCTACAATAGAGGATATCTCTCGACTCTCTCCTCTTTGTGGAGTTTTGCCTATTATTTAAGACGAAGGAGGAGGACATTGAGCACCCGGGGCGACGAGACAGCATTGTCCTTGTGAAGGTGAATAAAAGGCCCTGCCATTATGAGGGCACATACAATCTTGACCACCATTAGTTACTGTTGGCGCAACTGGGATCGCTGCTGCAGCAGCAAAACGAGTCATTAAAGTTAATGCATGCACACCCAGCAAACAAATCAGAAGCTGAAAAATATAAGCCTAACACTCCCAATAATCCAATCTTAAGATTTTTCGTGTTCATGAATAGGGTTCTCCTTGTGAGTAATCTAAACATCTGCTACTTTCCCTCATATTCGTTAAAATCTTGTTAATAAAAAACTTTCAAGCAGTATAAGTCATCATCACAGGCGCGTAACTTGACCTATTCTCAGCCTCTAGAAAATCATTTAGTGAGCCATTTGCCGCGTGGTGTGGAGAAACTTCAGCTTTCTCATTTTCGCTCCTATGAGACCTTCAACCTCTCTCTCGATCTGACCCCTGTTGTCTTGACAGGCCCCAATGGGGTGGGAAAAACAAATCTTCTCGAGGCCATTTCTTTTTTAATTCCCGGCCGCGGCCTTCGACGCGCGCGGCTTTCTGAGATAAAAAAGCAGGGAAGCCAAGAACCTTGGAGTCTTTCCTATCATTTAAAAGATGGAGAAGGGGACCTGCAGATCGGAACAGGTCAAGACCCTGAGTCTCCCACAAGTGAGCGGCGCCTGACTAAAATTAATGGGGAAAAAGCCAAAAACCAATCCATTCTTGCAGAGTGGGTTTCCATGGTATGGCTGACGCCTCAAATGGATCGTTTGTTCTTGGATGGGCCCAGCGAGCGGCGGCGTTTTTTGGATCGTCTTGTGTATGGATTCGATCCAACCCATGCGTCCCGCCTCAGTCGCTATGAAAAGGCCTTACGCGAGCGGAATCTCTTGTTGCGTCAGGGGCGTTATGATTCTCATTGGCTTGAAGGACTTGAGGATATTCTTGTTAATGAAGGCATGGCCATTACGGTGTCTCGCCGAGAAGTTGTGGGGCAACTCATCTCTGTTTTAAAAAGCCAGGATCATAGCTTTCCGCAAGCGGATCTTTCTTTAGAAGGAAATCTAGAAACTCTTCTGCAAACTCACAGCAGTCTTGAAGTTGAAGAGGAAATGCGCAAGGTTTTAAGGCAGAACCGAGACCAGGATCGTCTCACAGGCCGCACCTCTCTAGGGGCGCATCGCAGCGATCTTTTTGTGGTGTATCCTGATAAAAACCAAGCCGCAAGCTTATGTTCAACAGGGGAGCAAAAGGCCTTATTGCTATCGATTGTGATGGCCTCGGCCCGCCTGTTATCGGCCCGCACAGGGGCTATTCCGCTTCTGCTTCTCGACGAGGTTGTGGCTCATCTCGATAAGGGGCGTAGAACGGCCTTGTTTGAGGCAATTTTACAGCTTAAGATGCAAGTCTGGTTGACGGGAACAGACGTGTCTTTGTTTGAAGAATTACAAGGAGACGCTCAGTTTTTTGGATTGGGAGAGTAGGCTTCTGGGTTGCTTCGCTGCGCTCGCAATGACGTCGTTGCGAGGAGCGCTAGCGACAAAGCAATCCAGATAAATATCGTAAACAATTAAACGAGAGAATACATGACAGAACCAACAAAAGATCCAACCTATGGCGCCCATTCAATTAAGGTGTTGCGAGGTCTTGATGCCGTCCGCAAACGCCCAGGGATGTATATTGGTGATACGGATGATGGATCTGGCCTCCACCATATGGTGTATGAGGTTGTGGACAATGCCATTGACGAATCTCTCGCAGGGCACTGTGATTACATTAATGTAATTATTAATGCGGATGGATCCGTAACGGTTACGGATAATGGACGCGGCATTCCCGTTGACATTCATGAAGAAGAGGGCGTTTCCGCTGCAGAAGTGATTATGACGCAACTCCATGCAGGGGGAAAGTTTGACCAAGATTCCTATAAGGTTTCTGGGGGGCTCCATGGGGTGGGTGTTTCTGTTGTGAACGCTCTTTCGGAAAAACTCCTTCTGACCATCTATTCTCAAGGTAAAAAGCATTTTATGAGCTTTACCCATGGAGATCCTGACGAGCATCTCAAAGTTATGGGAGATGATGACGGAAAAAAAGGAACAGAAATCACCTTCCTCCCTTCCAAAGAAACCTTTACGCAGACAGTTTTTGATTTTGCAACCCTTGAACACCGCTTACGAGAGTTGGCCTTTTTAAACTCAGGCGTGACCTTGGTTTTACGCGATGATCGCCACGTAGAGCCCAAAGAAGTAGTGATGCACTACGAGGGAGGCGTCCGTGCCTTCGTGGCCTATCTTGATCGGAGCAAAAACGCTCTCCACACTCCCCCTATTATTATTCAAGGGGAAAAAGATGGCATTATCACGGATTTGGCCATGGAATGGACAGATAGCTATCATGAAACAAGCCTTTGCTTTACGAACAATATTCCCCAACGAGATGGCGGGACTCACCTTGCAGGCTTCCGCGCAGCCTTGACGCGTGCTATCAACGCGTATGCCGCAGGCATGAATCGAAAAGAAAAGATGGTCCTTACGGGCGAGGACATGCGGGAAGGATTGACAAGCGTTTTGTCGATCAAGGTCCCTGATCCTAAGTTTTCCTCTCAAACAAAAGATAAGCTGGTATCTTCTGAGGTCCGTACGGCCGTAGAAGGTCTTGTTGGGGATAAATTTCAGCAATGGCTAGAAGAGCATCCTCAGGAAGCTAAGAAAATCATTGAACGCATTGCGGAAGCAGCGCTTGCGCGAGAGGCCGCCCGAAAAGCCCGCGAACTCACCCGGCGGAAAGGGGCTCTTGATATTGCGTCTCTTCCTGGGAAACTTGCGGATTGCCAAGAACGCGACCCCGCAAAGAGCGAAATCTTCATTGTGGAAGGGGATGGCGCCGGGGGCTCTGCAAAGCAAGGGCGGGAGCGAAAGTACCAAGCTATTCTTCCCTTACGAGGAAAAGTTTTAAATGTTGAGCGTGCCCGCTTTGATAAAATGATTCACTCTGAACAAATTGGAACTCTGATCACAGCTTTAGGCATGGGGATTGGTCGAGATGACTTTAACGCGGATAAGGCCCGCTATCACAAAATTATTCTTATGACAGACGCTGATGTGGACGGAAGTCATATCAGAACCTTACTACTGACCTTTTTCTATCGTCAGATGCCTGAAGTCATTGAAAGAGGATATCTTTATATTGCGCGGCCTCCTCTCTTTAAGGCGAAAAGAGGAAATTCGGTGCTCTACCTTAAGGATGAAAAATCCTTAACTCAGTACCTCATTGATGGGGGCTTAGAGGGAACGAGCTTGACACTCCAAAACGGGACGCAAGTCGCAGGGGCCGACTTGCGGCGTATTGTTGAGGTGTGCTTACAAGTCCAGGAGATGGTAGAAACACCTGCTAAGTTGATTGGGTGTCCTTATATTCTAGAACAAGCCGCCGTTGCGGGAATTTTGAATGTAGATGAATTCCCAGAGCAGGCAGAAAAATGGATACAAGAATTCGTAGAGCGTCTTAATCTGATTGCTGAAGACAGTAAAAAAACATGGCAGGGGCATCTTGATGAGTCTCATACCCTTTCCGTTAGTCGAACCCTTCAAGGGGTTGAAGAAGCGTATAAGCTTCGCCTCTCCCTTCTGAATACAGCTGAGGTGCGCCAATTGGATCGTCTCAAAACCTCATTACACGAAGTGTTCATAGGCCTTCCGTCTTTAAAAACTAAAGACGACACTCATTCTATCTCGGGCCCTCTCGCTCTTCTCGAATTGATTATGGGACGAGGTCGAAAAGGGCTTAGCATTCAACGTTATAAAGGACTGGGAGAGATGAACGCCGAGCAATTGTGGGAGACAACCTTAGATCCTGAAGTGCGAACTTTATTGCAAGTGCGGGTTGAGCATATTGATCAAGCCTCTGAGATTTTTTCCACACTGATGGGGGATATTGTGGAGCCGCGTCGTGATTTCATTCAAGAAAATGCCTTAAGCGTGCGAAATTTGGACATTTAGGGGAAACGAATGAACGTTATTGATTATACGTTTTTTCAAGAACTCGAAAGACTCCCTTTTATTGAGAAAATTTGGCTTTATGGATCGCGTGCGCGCGGTGATTCTTGGGACAGATCTGATATTGATATTGCCATTGAGTGCCCTCAGGCTTCCAACGCAGATTGGCACAAGATCTTGGATATTATCGAAAATGCCGACACATTACTAAAAATTGATTGTGTGCGATTGGATACGTTAGAAAAAGAGCTCTCTTGTGATGAGTTAAAAGAAGATGCTCCTTTTAAGGAGGCCCTTTTTGAGGATAGAATTCTGCTCTTTCAACAACAGGACAAACTGATGACAGATCCTCAATGGAGACGAAATTTTTTAGATCTAGGGGAAGCTTTGCAACGACTCAAAGAAGCCATGGAGCTTCCTATCAGCCCAAGTCGTATTGAAATGGATGGGACAATTCAGCGGTATGAATTTTGTGTTGAACTTTTCTGGAAAAATTTTAAAAACTTCGCGGAAATGGAGGGACGGGAAGTATTGTCTCCTCGTCAGGCCATTTCTCACGCTTATCAAATGAAAGTATTTGATAATGAAACCTTATGGCTTGATATGTTGCAAGATCGTAATACAACGTCTCATACTTATAAAAAAGTAAAGGCAGAACAAGTCTATAGCCATATCAAAACCTATTGCCCCGCTATGCAAGTGGCTTATGAAAAGCTCAAAACCCTTTATGACAAATCATAATGTCTGAAACCGTTATTTTAGTTGACGCAGCCGATCGCCCGATAGGTACCCAAGAAAAGCTGGCGGCGCATCTGATTCCCCAGCGTCACCGAGCTTTTTCCATCCTTATCTTTAATGAAAAAGGGGAAACCTTGATCCAGAGGCGCGCCTTGGAGAAATATCATTCCCCGGGTCTGTGGGCCAATAGCTGCTGCGGTCATCCGCGCCCTGGAGAGGAAGTGGAAGAGGCCGCAAAACGGCGCTTGGGGGAGGAATTGGGCTTTACCTGTGATCTGGCCCCCCTTACAGAGGTTTGTTATACTTTAAAGCTTGAAAAAGACTTATGGGAACTTGAATACACCCACGTTTTCAAAGGAACCTATGAGGAAAAAATTGTCCCAAATCCTGAAGAAGTATGTGAGATCACATGGATTCACCCTCAGGCCCTTAGAGAGGATGTTATAAGGCATCCTCACAACTATGCTCGATGGTTTCGGTTGTATGTGCTGAAGCATTTTGTAAAGCTATTTACTTTTTACCCTTCAACGGCTTGTCGTCTTGCAACTTAGGTCCCTTCGTTTCAATACGCCAACAGCAACATCCCTTATATGCGTATTGACCCCCCCCACACGGGAGGGTGTTGAGCGCGTTGGAACCCTTACACGTAGTAGAGCAATCTGCCATTACGTTCCATGAGATCGTTAAGGTTGCTCCTACAATTGCTAACAGAAACCCGAATCGTTTTCTGGTGTTTTGAAAAACATTATTTTTAAGCATGTGACTCTTCCTTTCAGTTTAAGAGAGGTCAATTTCTCAGTCTTTAAGATGTATAATCATGCAACTCACGTTACTATTTCCTTAATGTGAAGATTTATTTTCTGAACAAGATTATGAAAAAAAGAATCTGTTCTTCTTCCGCTTGACCTGAGAGAGCGAGATGACTAGGCTCACGATGCAAGGAAAACAGTAAAAAAATAATGATGAGCCCATCTATCCATGAAACTCAACCCTGAAGACCGGCTTGGTGTTTCAACACACGAACCCGCCAAAGCAAAGGTCAAGAAAAAGAAAGCGCCGCCTCCTCCACGACCTCCTCGTCAGAAGAAGGGCCCTTCTTTGTGGGCGTGGCTCTTAAGATGGGGGTGTATCCTTTTAATTTGGGGTGTTTTCCTAGGAGGAATTTTTGTTCTGTGGTTTGGGTACGACCTCCCTGATATTGGGAAACTTCAACAAACAGAAAGACGCCCCAGCATTACAATCCTTGCAAAGGATGGGACAAAGCTTGCCACCTACGGGGATCTTCACGGGCAAATGGTGGACATTCGCAAACTCCCTCCCCATGTCATCCAGGCCCTTTTAGACATTGAAGACCGTCGCTTTTATTCTCACCTGGGGGTTGACCCCCTTGGTCTTATTCGGGCCATTTGGGTCAATTATAGAGCAGGTCATGTGGTACAAGGGGGAAGCACCATTACTCAACAGCTGGCCAAAAACTTTCTTCAATCAGAAAAACTCTATGATGTGAGCGATCGATCTCTTCGTCGAAAAATCCAAGAAGCGCTTCTGGCCCTTTGGCTTGAGCATAAATTCACAAAAGACCAAATCCTAACTATTTATTTAAATCGCGTCTATTTAGGCTCAGGAACCTTTGGAATTGCAGCTGCGGCTCAACATTATTTTGCCAAAAAACCTCAGGATTTAAGCCTGTATGAAGCCGCTGTTATTGCGGGTCTGTTGAAGGCCCCTTCGAAATATTCGCCGTCCAATAATCCTCAACTAGCGGATGAACGGGCCGCTCAAGTTCTAGAGAACATGGTGAAAGAAGGGCATATTAGTGACGGCGCTAAGGAGGCGGCGCTTGCACTTGCCTCATCTGCTACAGAAACTTTCAGAGGCTCTGCTATTCGATACTTTACCGACTGGATCGTTGATATTTTGGAAACAAAAGTCGATGTAACGGATAAAGATCTGATCGTGGCGACAACTCTGGATCCCAAGCTTCAAACCCTTGCGGAAGAAAAATTAGCCCAAGTTGTTGAAGAAAAAGCAAGCAAATCCAAGTTTTCTCAGATGGCCCTTGTTTCCATGGACTATGAGGGGGCCATTCGCGCTCTTTTGGGGGGCGTGAATTATAAGAAAAGTCAATTCAATCGCGCCACGCAAGCCTTGCGACAAGTGGGATCCGCCTTCAAACTTGTTTTATTTCTAGCAGCCCTTGAAGCAGGTCTACATCCTATGGACAAGATGAGTGATTTGCCCATACGGATTGGCTCGTGGAAGCCTAAAAATAACTCTAAATATAAAACACGGGGAGAAATCTCTCTCCAAGATGCCTTTGCTTACTCATCAAACACCGTCACCGTGCGCTTGGCGCAGCAGCTCGGGTTAGCTCGCATTGTTCAAACGGCGCGCCGCTTAGGGATGACAGCGCCTCTTCCTGATGACTTGACGATTGTCTTAGGAACAGGGGAAACAACCCTTCTTGAACTTACTACAGCCTATGCCGTCATTGCACGTCAAGGGGTGAGCTTGACGCCTTATGCCATTGAAAAAGTCACAGACCTCGACGGAAATGTTCTGTATGTGCACGAGTCTTCCCCCTCCCAGAGGGTGGTTGATCCTTATATCACGCGCGATCTTACGCAAATGTTACAAGCTGTCATGGCCTATGGAACAGGAAAGAGGGCGTCTATTGAAGGATTCTGTGCTGGCAAAACAGGAACAACTCAAAAAGATCGAGATGCTTGGTTTATAGGATTCACGCACACTTTTATCACAGGCGTATGGGCAGGGAATGATGATAATACGTCCATGAATCCAGAGGAGGGGAGTCCTTCCTCGCGCTTGTGGCACCTTTATATGGGGGAGTTGCCTCAAAGTGCGCCTCTCTTTTACCGGGAAGAGCCAACGCCTGCATCAGAAGAGACACCTTCTTCAGGCGGCTTGATTGACGGCCTTATTGAGAGCTTCTTCGGGCGATGAGGTCTCTCCACTCATAAAGTGCTTACGGCAAAGAGCGATATAGAGATCATTGCCCCCGATTTCGATCTGAGCTCCTTCCTTGATCATCTTCCCATTTTCATCCATCCGCAGATTCATGGTGGCTTTTCGTCCACAATGGCAAATAGTTTTGATCTCCGAAATGCTTTCGGCCCAGGTTAACAGATAAAGACTCCCTTCAAATGGTTCTGCTTGAAAATCAGAGCGCAACCCATAAGCCAAAACAGGAATTTTTAACTCATCCACAATACGGGTAAGTTCAATAACTTGTGCTTTTGTTAGAAATTGGGCTTCGTCTACAAGCACACAGTTAAGCCTATTTTGGCTGATATACTCTTTAGCGTACTCAAAAAAGTTAAAGGAGGGTTTGAAAGGCAGGGCTTCAGCTGTCAGCCCAATACGCGACGAAATGACCCCAAGAGCATGGCGCGTATCGATGGAAGGGATAAAAAGAAGCGTGTTCATACCGCGCTCTTGATAGTTATGATTCGATTGAAGCAAGGTCGTTGTTTTTCCTGCATTCATGGCGGAATAATAGAAGTGAAGCTTTGCCATTGGAAATCCTATTCAAAGTACTATTTATCAATAAAATTAAATTATTTCTTTGTTCTATGTTTTATAAAGTATACTTTCTCGAATTTTTTATCAATTGGGGGCCCTTCTGGAAAGTAGTAAGGGACAGGCTCCCCTATAATGGTTGGTTATCAAAATCAGATATTAGTAATTGAAGATTAATAATCAGGAGTCAACCGTAAAAATTTCTGATAGCTGATGACTGACTCAATAAGGATAAAAAAATATTTTTACCTATGAATTCGTTTGCATAGTAGGGTTTTATAATGTATTGATTCTGCTAATACAGATTATGTCTTTACAAGAATGGTTTAAGATGAAAATTATGTTCAAAATAGTGTTGAGTGTAAGTACAGCTCTGAATTTTTTGTCTTTTCCTCTCATAGCGATGGAAAAAGAAGAAAAAAAAGTCTCTACCGTATACAAAGTTCAGAAGGCTTCTACTGTCTCGTTGACAAAAAAGGAAGAAGATAAAGAAAAACAAACTGGTACATCTACTTCTAAAGAAAAAACCGGGGATTCGACCCAATATTTAGCATTTGGAAAAAAAGGAGCAATTGTAGTTAGTTTAAAAGCAAGCATCCCAGATTCCCTAGCTGGAGAAAAAACGGAAGCCTTTTTAAAATCAACCAAACTTGAGCTTGTTAAAACTGATGGAAGTACGGATCCAAAAAGTATTTGTAAAAAAGACGTTGGATACAGTTTTCCAAGTATCTCTCCTTGGTGTTTAATTACTGCGGGATATATTAAAGATAAATATGAGTCTTCCGGCAAACGCCTTAGTCTTGGTGATTGGGGGTGTGGTCATGGTTTTTTTTCTGCTTATGCGATGATTGTTGGCGCCGATCCTTACGCACTTGAATCTCAACGAGCAGCTGCTGAGGAGGCCAACAAGTATATTTTTGGGGCACGAGAGTATCTTCCAAAGGGCTTGGACATAAGGACTCTTTATAAAGTCGTTCTCGGATCTGTTACCAAGCCATCTGAGAAATTTATGGCTCGAGAAAATGACGTCAATGTGGCTTTTAACGTCTTACATCATTTGAGTCCATCTGACAGTGATTTGTTATTAAAGAACATGTTTAAAAATACTGCTCAGGGTGGCTTAGTCGTTCTTTGCTGCGACACTCCATTTGATTCGTCGATAGGTGTCGAATATTTTAATCAGAGTTTACAGAAGAAAGTTACCTACCCTGGATTTGGCCTTTACAATAAATCTAACATTGTTTTTAAGGATACTGGTAAGAAGTCAACGGCACTTCTGTCAGTTTGCAGGCCGACAAAAAAAGAGATTGATTCATTAAAAACCGGCCAAATTTATATGGGATCCTACCCTCAAAATGATCTTTTAGATGATACGCAGACCCTATTTGTAGACGACCCAGATGACACACAAAAAGGTAATATTTTAAGGCACAAAGCCCCGTATTATTATCGAAATTTTTATCAACTCCTTAATAAATTTGACTTTGAGGCTTTAAAGGAAGTTGTTGAAGCATCTGGGTTTATTGTTGTAAATGGCTGGTACACAGATCATACACTTGATACGCTTTATCCTCATGATTCTGAAATTGATACATCAATTTGCAAGAAGTCTAAAGTTGTTATTGTGGGGTACAAAAAATGAGCTTTGACATTCTCAGGCACGAAAGATTTTAGCTTAAAAATGAGCCATTAAGTCCAACATTTTCTTTTTCTTCGAGATTCAACATAGAAAAGAAGGCGGATAACTTAAATTTATAAGTTGCAATGAGGAAGAGAACTCGGTTATTTTCGTTCATTCTTTGCGGAGAGGTGGCCGAGCGGTCGAAGGCGCACGATTGGAAATCGTGTATACGGGAAACCGTATCGAGGGTTCGAATCCCTCTCTCTCCGCCATTTTATCTGTGTCCCTGCCGGGTATCCGTTCGATTAACCAAAAAAATCAAGGCTCTTGCGTCTTTATAAGGCTTATGGTTTAATATTTTCCTGTAAAAAGAGGAGTATTAAGATGGCATGCACCTCCTGTTTTCCCAAAAGCCATCGTAAGGATATAAAAAATGAAAGCGTCCCTTCTTAAATCAATGAGTCTTGTTGCATTTTTGGCAGCGTCATCTCCTGCGTTTGCGGCTGATCCTGTCGTGGCTATCGTTGATGGCCAAAAAGTTACTTACTCTCAAGTGATGGAATCTAAGGCGAGCTTGCCAAAGCAATATCAATCCATTCCTGAGGATAAGATTTTCCCTGTTCTTTTGAACCAAGCTGTTGATACATTGCTCATCAATAAAGCGGCTCAAGCTGCGGGCGAAGCTCAAAAGCCAGAAGTTAAAAAATCCATTGAGAAATCAACGGAAGAAATTATTTCTCAGTCTTATCTTTTCTCAAAAGTAAAAGACGTGATCACAGACGCTGCTGTTAAAGCCAAGTATGACGAGCTTATGAAGAACTTCCCGAAAGAAAAAGAAATCCATGTGCGTCATATTCTTGTAGATAACGAAGCAACTGCAAAATCTGTCATTAAGGCTTTGAAAGGCGGCGGTGATTTCAAGAAACTTGCTTCAAGTAAGTCTAAAGATGCAACAGCAAAAGAGGGCGGAGACCTCGGATTTTTCCGTAAAAGTGAGCTTCCTCAAGAACTCGCTGATGCCGCTTTTGCTTTAACACCTGGCTCTTATAGCGAAACACCAGTCAAAACAGACTTTGGCTGGCATATCCTCAAAGTTGATGAGATTCGTGATGCAAAGCCTCCAAAGTTTGAAGAAGTGCAAAATGAACTTAAATCATTGTTGACTCAGGAAGCTATCGTAGCTCTTTTAAAAGACCTGCGGTCTCATTCCAAGGTTGAACTCTTTAATAAGGATGGCAAACCCTTGCCTGCAAAAGAAGAGAAGCCAGAAGCCGCAACACCAGCACCGGCTGAGTCAGCTCCAGCTGCTCCTGCGGCACCAGCTGCTGCTCCTGCGGCACCAGCTGCTCCTGCGCCAGCTGCACCTGCTGAGAAAAAGTAAAGGTACTCTAAGGCATCTTTTCCCTCTCACCTCGATGAAAATTGGGTTGTGAGAGGGGAAGGATACGGGAGGTTCTTGTTATGTTGTCTACATCTACTTAGGCTAAAAGTGTGAAACTACCTGACAATTCACCATTGTCATCCCCGCGTAGACGGGGATCCAGAATAACCGGTGTCATGCTGAACCCTGTCCTCGACTCCGATCGGGGATTGTTTCAACAACTCCTTGTTAACGAGATCCCGAAACAGATTCGGGATGACAATGATTATCTGGATCTCCGCCTACGCGGGGATGACATGTGTGTTAGGTCATGAATCGTCTTTCAAAAGTTTCAAAAGTTTTCTCTCAAGCCGCGCTCTCTTACGATGCCCATGCCCTTATTCAAAAACTCACGGCGCAACGACTGGCTTCTAAAGTTTTAGTTCAGAAGAACAAGACTTTAGGAACTGTTTTAGAGGTGGGGTGTGGAACAGGAATTCTGAGCACCCATCTTGTTTCTCATGCGGACCTTTATGTGTTGACGGATATTTCCATCCCTCTTCTGGAAAAAGCCCAAGAAAAGGTAAAAGATAACACTATATTCCCCTTAGTGGTTGATGGGGAGAAGCCTTGCTTCACAGCCTCCTTTGATCTGATTGTTTCAAATCTGGCGCTTCATTGGTTTTCAGACCCAAAAAGAGCCCTGACACGTCTTGCGGCATGTTTAAAGCCAGGGGGGCTTCTTTGCTTAAGCACACTTGGAAACAATACGTTTCATGAATGGCGGACTGCGCACAGTCTTGTGGAAGCTCCTTGCGGGGCGTTGGATTTTATTTCCTTTGGTCAACTCAAAGATTGGTTGCCTCTTTCAGGGACGCGCCATGTGGAAGAGGAATGGATCACAACAAGCCCAGGAGATGCTTTGACATTTTTACGAGGGCTCAAGGCCATAGGGGCTCGTTTAGCTCATCCGAGGCATAAACCCTTGCCCTATAAAACCTTTAAAAAGGTGAGGGATGTGTATGACAAAAACCCTCAGAGTTCTTACCAAATTTTATATGCGACCTATCAAAAACCCGAAAAAGTAAGGGAAGAGTGAAGGGCCTCACTCAAAATTCCTACTTTTTGCTTCTTCTGCTCTTCTCTGCAGGGTATAGTATTGTCAATATTTATTGCCCGAGAGCCCATCACAAGAAATGGATAGTTTTGAACTTAACAAAATTGCAGCAGCGGTCCTTATTGCTCTTTTAACTGTTAAAGGGGCAGATTTGATCTCTCGTGCCCTTATTCATCCAGAAATGTTGAAGGAGCCAGCTTACAAGATTGAAGGTGTTTCGGTGACGGCTCAGGCAGGAGGAACGTCCACAGAGAAAAAAGGACCGCTTCCCATTGAGCCCCTGCTTGTCGCTGCAAGTGTTGATAAAGGCGCTGAGGTTTTCAAAAAATGCACCAGCTGCCACACAATTGACAAAGGAGGCCCCAATCGGGTGGGCCCTAACCTCTATGGAATTGTAGGAGCTGAGAGAGGAAAGAAAGAGGGCTATTCCTATTCTCCGGCAATGGCAAACAAAGGAGGAACATGGACTTATGAAGATCTGAATATTTATTTATACAAACCTCGTGATTTTTTATCTGGGACAAAGATGGCCTTTGTGGGGGTTAAAGACGATAAGGATCGTGGGGACCTCATTGCTTATTTGCGTATGCAAAATGACAGTCCTCTCCCTCTTCCAACAGCGTCCCCTTCTCAGGAGTCAAAATAAGATACATGCTTCCTCTTGCTTCAAGCCTTCCTGAATATACAGTTACAGAGATCTCTCATGCCTTAAAAAAGATGGTGGAAACCGGATTTGCACGCGTGCGGGTACGAGGAGAGATTTCAGGCCTGAAACGTCATACCTCGGGCCATGTATACTTTGCTCTTAAAGACCATGATTCTGTTCTTGATGCCGTGTGTTGGCGGGGGAGTTTCCAAAGTCTTTCTATTTCTCCCCAGGAAGGCATGGAAGTCATTGCCACAGGGCGTCTCACTACATATCCCGGTCGTTCTAAATACCAAATTGTGGTCGAAAACATGGAGCTGGCAGGAGAGGGGGCTCTCTTAAAACTTCTTGAGGACAGGAAGAAAAAACTTGCGGCCGAAGGTCTTTTTGATGAGACGCGCAAGAAAGCTCTGCCTTTTCTGCCCTCTCTCATTGGGATCGTAACCTCCCCTACAGGAGCCGTTATCCGAGATATGCTCCATCGTCTGCAAGATCGTTTTCCTGTCCCTGTTCTCTTATGGCCTGTCGCTGTGCAAGGAGAGGGAGCCTCTTCTCAGGTGGCCGCTGCCGTGCAGGGCTTTAATACGCTCGAGAGAAAACCTGACCTTTTAATCATTGCACGGGGCGGAGGAAGTCTTGAAGACCTCTGGGCTTTTAACGAAGAATGTGTGGTGCGCGCCATTGCTGACAGTCAGATTCCTGTTATTTCTGCTATTGGTCATGAAACAGACGTCACCCTTGCTGATTTTGCAGCAGACAAAAGAGCCCCCACCCCAACGGCTGCAGCTGAATTTGCGGTACCGGAAAGGCTTCATCTAGCGCAAACCTTGTCTCAATATGGATCTCGCCTTACAACGCGCCTTCATCATACTCTTTCTTTGTATGAGAGTCAGCTTGATGGCCTTCGCCGCGGATTACCCTCTTTGGGAGCATGGATTGAGGAGTATGAGCAAAAACTGGATGATTATTTTGAGCGTCTAATAAACACAAAGGAAAGATTCTTTGAGCAACAAAATTTATCTCTTGATCATTTGAAGCACCGGTTTTCACCCGGTCTAGTGACAATCTTACAGAAAGCAACGCATGGTTTTGAGACTCTCGCTCAATTGCTTGAAAGTTACTCTTATACACGGACTCTTGAAAGAGGGTTTTCTTTTGTCACAACCCTTGATCAAACCCTTATTCCCAAGAGATCAAAAACGATCCCTCTTCAAAAGGTACAGATCCATTTTTTTGATGGACCTGTACACGCTGAAATTTTAAAAGAGTAAGAAATTTTACTGCTGAGTTGCAATGCTAACTTGAAAGTTTGCAACAGTAAAGCCTCCTGCGTTCTGAAAAACAATGGAAGGGTTGCCATAATTCGTAGGTTGGAAGTAAATCATTACACTCTTTGTAGCTGCGTCTTGTGGACTCATAGTAGTAGCCATAGTAGTAGTGCTTCCAGAAAGGACAATCTTAAGACCATTGGGGGTTGGGTAAGTGAGAGCGTTTGTTTTGGCTTGTAGCCTTGCCCACCCCAGAATTTTAGCGCCATCATTTCTATCCAGAACAGGCGTCATGCTTGCAAGACGATTACCATCGACATCAACCACATCATATATGTCAGGACGGGAAGCACTAGGCATAATTTTAGCAACAGACAAGCCCCTAGGAGTTTTTCCTCCCGGCTCTTTTTTAAGTTGATATAAATTATCGCGGGTGGCTATGAGGCCCCCTTTCTCACTCGTAATTTTTGTTAAAGTCGCTTGAATATCACTAATTTGTGGAAGTGTCGTGGCCTCAAGTTCTTGATTCTGAAGAAGAAAGATCGTAAAGAGAATTGTTGCTAGTAAATATTTCATAAGATTCTCCCTTGTTCAAGCTTAAGCCATTATATGAGAAAAAAGTTAATATATGATTATTTTTTTTGAAAGAGAAAGAAAGGTTAAAGAGCTGAAAAACTTCAGCTTGTAAGATTAGGGGTAGGATCTTTTGTATTTTTTTGGTATTCTTATAAAAAGTCAAAAGATAAGAAAAAAGGACATATCTATGACAACAACACTTACCCGCGCAGATATTGTTGATAACCTTGTCCGAGAAGTAGATCTTCCTCGTCAACAAGCCATTGACTTTTTAGAGGCCACTTTAGAAACGATGATAGTTGCATTAACTGAAGAAGAACTTGTTAAAATTTCTTCTTTTGGCTCTTTTAATGTTCGGAAGAAAGCCAAACGCGTTGGGAGAAATCCTAAAACAAAAAAAGAAGCTATGATTACGCCAAGGCGCGTCCTCTCTTTTAAATCCTCTCAATACTTGAAAGAAAAAATTCAACGCCGAAAAGCTTAACGCTAAGGAGCAATAGTTTTTTGCATCCCAATCGCACGGTCGATCCCTGCTAGGTCTTTCAGAACAAAAAGAGTTTTAAAGCCTGCTTTATGAAATAGCGCTTCCACACCTTTTCTTTGCCCATAGCCAATTTCAAGGACAGAAAGCCCCTCTATAGCCAGGAGACGGCTGATCTCTCGAGCAAGGATGCGATAGCATTCAAGGCCATCTTCTCCTCCAAAAAGAGCCAGAGAGGGGTCAAAATACAAAACGGATTTCTCAAGAGTTTCTTTGTCTTTAAGAGGAATATAGGGAGGGTTGCTAACTATAATGTCAAAAGCCCCTTCCAGATCCTCTCCCCAGTTACTCTGTTGAAAGGTAGCACGTGCGGCAACCTTATTGAGGGTGGCATTAGAGTAAGCCATTGTTAAAGCACCTTCGCTCAGGTCAACTCCCAGGCCTGTGGTATTTTTAAGCTCATGGAGTAAAGCGATAAGAAGACACCCTGACCCTGTTCCCAAATCAAGGATTCTCCAAGGATCCAGCGTACGTTTATCTATCCACTTTAAAACCCCCTCTATCAAAAGCTCCGTTTCAGGACGGGGATCAAGCGTGTGTTCATTCAGATGAAAGGGAAGGCTCCAAAATTCGCGGATACCTTTTAAACGCGAAAGCGGTTCTCCTTGAAGACGACGTCTCAGCCATTCTTGCAGTTTGGCGTCTTCCTGAGAAGAGGTCAGGTAGCTGGAGTGCAGAGTGACAAAAGAATTCTCTTTTTCCAAAGCTCCTGCAATAAGCCATTTGGCTTCTAAGGACGCATTGGGAACGCCTGCTTTAGAGAGGTTTTCCTCTATCAACTGACGCCATTCTTTTATAGTCATGTCAGGCTTCTGTTTTATAAGGATAATGACACTCTTCCCGCACAGGGCAAGTGGGGCACTGTGGTTTGCGCGCTTTACAAATATACCGCCCATGCAAGACAAGCCAGTGATGGGCTTTTAAAAGCCAACGGGAAGGGACACGCTTCATGAGCTCTTTCTCCACCTCAAGGGGCGTTTTACCAAATGCAAGCCCTGTTCGGTTAGAGACACGAAAAATATGTGTATCAACAGCAATCACAGGCTGACGAAAGGCCGCATTCAACACAACATTGGCTGTTTTGCGCCCCACGCCAGGGAGAGATTCAAGATCTTCTCGAGTTTCAGGGACTTCACCCTTAAAATTATCCACAAGCCGTTGACATAAAGCCATAATATTGCGGGCCTTTGCATTATAGAGGCCGATGGTATTGATATAGCGTTTAAGCCCGTCTTCTCCAAGGCCAAGGATTTTTTGAGGGGTATCTGCCACCTTAAAGAGCTCTTTGGTGGCTTTGTTAACCCCCTTGTCCGTTGCTTGAGCAGATAACACAACGGCAATAAGAAGAGTAAAATGATTTGTCGCGTAAAGTTCGCCTTGAGGATTAGGATCAAGGACAGAAAGCTTCTGAAAAAACGATTCAATTTCTGTTGATGTCAGGGGAGAAATCGTTTTCACGCGCTTACCACATCATCCATAGAATAAAGCCCCGGAGGCTTTCCAAAAAGCCACTGGGCGGCTTGAATCGCCCCAAGAGCAAAAAGGGCGGGGTCAAGAGTACGGTGTTCAATTGTGAGCATATCTTTTTCCCCTGCAAAAATCACCGTATGATCGCCCGCAATGCCTCCTCCCCGTAAGACGGCGCATTCAAGGGTGCCCTGAGGCCGGGGGGAGCGAGAAGGATAAGGGGGCGTGTTGTCTTTTAAATTATCCAAGGCCTTTAAGGACTGGGCGATAGAAAGGGTGGTGCCAGACGGAGCATCAAGCTTGTGACGATGATGCATCTCTAAAAGGCTAATGTCATAGGCAGAACCTAGCGCGTCAGCTGCTAAGAGAGAGAGTTTTCGAAGAAGCGCAATACCAAGGCTTGTATTAGGGGCAACAATCAAGGGAATGATTGCAGAAGCTGCCTCAAGGGCCGTTTTCTGGTCATCCGTTAATCCCGTCGTACAGACAACAAAAGGCTTTTTTTGTTGCAAGGCTTCTTGAAGGTGAGGGGAGAGGCCTTCTGGTTGACTGAATCCAATGATCACATCTGCGTCTTTAAAAGCGTCTCGCGGGCTATCGCTAATAGGCAAATTAAAAGGCTCTTCTCCAATTAAAATTCCTACGTCCTTGCCAACAAAAGGATTACCCGGGCGGGCGAGGCCTCCCACAACCTCAACCTCTTCACTTTGATTGGCTTCTTTTAGAACTATTTGCCCCATACGACCTGTACAGCCCGTAATGGCAAGCTTAAGAATATGTTTTTTTGTCATATCATTATCTATTTTTTCTTTTCTCCAAAACTATAGTCCATCTTGTAGCTCATTTAAAGAAAGAGTTGGCCTTTTCGATGAAGTCAGCTATATAAGAGTCTGTCATTATGAATTGCAAACTCTTACTTCAGTTGTCATCCCCGACTTAGAAGCGCTTGATTTGCAAAGCAAAGCTTAGCGCTTCTTGATCCCCGCCTGCGCGGGGAGGGATCTTCTAGAAACAAATCGGGGCTTCTAATAAGATCCCCGATGAAGAAATGCTAATGTTTTCTTGATGAAAACAAAGCATTTCTAGCTCGGGGATGACAAGGGTAAAAAAATGCATGATGACAGAGAAGAATCATAATGTATTTAAAAACAATCGATTATAGCTCTTCTCAAGCAGCACAATTGTTAAGGAGATTGGTATGTCAAAGATGACATTTATTAAGCCCGATGGAGAAGCCGTTGAAGTGGATGCCCCCAATGGACTTTCTGTTCTAGAAATCGCGCACGAAAACAGTGAGAAGATTTTTTTAGAAGGTGCGTGTGAAGGCTCCCTCGCTTGCTCCACCTGCCATGTGGTGGTTGAGCCTGAATGGTACGAACTTCTCGCCACTGCCACAGAGGATGAAGAAGACATGCTAGATCTGGCCTTTGGTCTGACCCAAACGTCCCGCCTCGGGTGTCAGATCATTATGCGTCCCGAGCTTGATGGCCTGGTAGTACGACTTCCCTCTGCAACGCGTAATATGCTGGTGTAAGGTGTACTCATTCCTCTCTTCTCTTTTATTGAGTTTTTCTATTATTGCGTCCTTAAGTGCTGCCGCTCCCAAGGAAAAGACCCCCGCGCAAAAGTGCCAACAAAAAGGCTATAAAGTAGGAACTCTGGATTTTGAGTTTTGTTGTGATCAACAAAGACAACAAGAAAATGAAAAAAGACTCTCTTCATCGAAGCGTATTCTTGGGCGTGATAAGGGAGGGCCGTTTGATACGTGTCGCCTGAAGGACGAGGCGCTTGACCTAAAACCCCGTGAGTCCTCTGATCTTCAGCTTTTACCTCCTCCTCCAGAAAATCGGTAGTCTTAATCCAATTATCAAAAACAAACATAATTTTCTAGGCTATCATCCAGAACTTGTTTCAAGATTTGGAATCAATGAAATTCTGAAGTAAATTTAGCATGACAATGATTTCTCTAAGTCCTCGCTTATACGAGGATGACAATGGAAGACTTGTAATAAAAGCCCAGGTTTTCAAGTAGAGTGAGCCGCATAAA
>CANGTV010000002.1 GCA_947457015.1 Alphaproteobacteria bacterium
CCAGGCTCATCACAGGATAATTGCGTCTTTAAACCACCAAATCGGTCAAAAAGTAACAAAAAACAAAGAATCTATCCCGCTCTATTACCACTCCTTGCCCTCTCCTCAGCCTCCTGCACTCTCAAACTCTCTTTTGCAGAAGGTTCAAATTTATTAAGCATGATGATAATCCTTTCATATTCTTCTCAAATCACTGTAACAAAGAAAAATTAACATTTAATAAATAGCATCAACCTGTAGATAAAAAATCTATTTGTAGACTAATCAAAAAGTAATCTCTAGCCTACAGCAAGGTGGGTTTCTACATAACACCTGACATTTAATCTCTTGTGTCATTTCTCGTCTTCGCGAGGACAAGCCTTTGGGCTAAAAACGGTTGATTTGGGTAAAAAATCTTAGTGCTTCTTAAACCGGGGATCTTTTTCAGTTGAGGTGTTATTTTTCTACGGCATCATATCCTGGACTTGCTCTCCGATGAGGAGTAAATTCAGAAAAATATGAGCAAAGGAAAATCGGTGCAGACTTTAGAAGAGCAATCCCACTCATTGATAGCCTATGTCACGGATAAGACCTGGCCTCAGCGAGGGGTTGCTTTTCTGTTGGGGGCTATAGGAGCTTTGGGCTTTGCTCCTGTTTTTCTGTTTCCTGCGCTTCTTCTGTCCTTAAGCGGAATTTGGTTTTTGCTCGAGCAAACTATCGAGGACAACTCTTCGTTTCTTAAAATCTTCTGGCTAGGCTGGTTTTTAGGTCTTGGTCATTTCACAGCCGGTCTTTACTGGATTACCTATGCTCTCACCGTCGATTTAGCGACGTTTTGGTGGGCCATGCCCTTTGCTCTTTTTGGAATTCCCACCATGCTAGCGGTGTTTACGGGAGTTTCCTTTCTTCTCACATCTTTCTGGCCTTATAGGGGCATCAGCAGAGCCTTTGCTTTTGCTGCCATTTGGGTAGGGGTAGAATGGCTGAGAGGGTATCTTTTTACTGGATTCCCCTGGAATCTTCTTGGCTATGCGTGGGCCTTTAGCCCCGAGATGAGTCAACTCGCCTCTCTGGGCGGCGTCTATGGATTGAGCTTTTTAACCATCTTAATGGCAACGTCTTTGGTTTATATTGCAGGAACCCGGCCATTTGAAAGAAATATTTCCCTGAGTATTTACCTTATCGCGAGCCTTTTCTGGCTATGGGGACGAGAGCATTTGACCTCACCCGAGGTGATGTCTTCCCCTCCCGTGGCGATTCGCCTTGTTCAGCCAAGTATCCCTCAAACTTTGAAATGGGATCCAGCACAAAAAGAGGCAAATCTCCAAAAACTTTTGGCAATGACTGCTCAGCCCTCTCTCCTCCCTCTCAAGGCCATTATTTGGCCAGAAAGCGCCATATCATTCTTTTTGGAGCAAGACCCCGTCCGGCGCTTTTTAATAGCAGAGTCCTTGCCGAAAGAATCGTATCTATTTACAGGAGGACTTCGCCGAACAGAGTCAACAGCCCTTACCATCTGGAATAGCCTTCTCGTTCTGAGCGACACGGGAGATATCGTTGCGCATTATGACAAATCTCACCTTGTGCCCTTCGGAGAGTATCTTCCTTTTAGACCGTTTTTGGATAAGATTTTTGGAAAAGGATCGATTAAAAAAATTACAGCAGGAACTGTGGATTTTACGGCAGGGTCAGGTCCCACAACCCTATCTCTCCCTCCAGATCTTCCCTCCTTTAGTGGTCTTGTGTGTTACGAGGTGATTTTTCCACGAGCCGTTGTTAATCCTGCCCAGCCTCGCCCAGGCTGGATCATTAACGTGACAAATGATGCGTGGTATGGCAACACGTCCGGACCTTATCAGCACCTTGAAGCGGCTCGCTTCCGGGCAATAGAAGAAGGAATTCCTCTTGTGCGTGCGGCTAATTCAGGGGTTTCAGCTGTCTTTGATGCCTATGGCCAAATGATGGGAAGCCTAAAGCTTAATGAAAAAGGTGTCTTAGATGTCTTGCTCCCCACTCCAACGCGTACTGTTCCCTTTTATGCCCGCTGGGGAGATTGGATTACGTTGGGCTTGATTATCGGGTTCCTTATCTTGGCGTGGAGTTTGTCTTTTAAAAAAAACACTGATTAAGGACGCGAAAAGGCCACTACCTTTTGGGCAGAGCCCCACACTTTCTCGAACACACGGCAAAGGGCTCCATTAGCCATCACATTGCAGCTGGTAATCAGGGGATCAAGAATAACGTTAAGGGTTAAAATAATGGCGATCATTTCCGCATTAAAGGAAAGATAGGTTTCGTAAACAGGGAGCATAACAAAGATAGCCCCTCCTAAAACAGCCGCCGTTGCAAACCGGGCAAGAACGAAAACGATGCTAAAATTAAGCCACGTCATCACATCTGGGTTGTGACCATAGAAGTGCCTGTAAATCAGAAAACACAAAAAGGCTTGCGTGATACAGTCTCCAATTTGCTGAATGTTTGTTGTAGCGGGGATGATCGCCTTTGCAAGATTCGGGTTTTGAAGATTTTTAGCCGTTCCCTCAATCGTCCACGGCATTGTTGATAAACTACAGCCGGACAACAAAGCCACGCCCCCTGCAGGCAATAAGTTTTTGATGCTCGAGACAAGAGAACGAAAGGAGGGCCCCGCTCCTAAAGCAAACAAGAAGATGAGATATAGGACCAAAAATGCGGTCAGCCACAAGACCAAGAGGGCATAATGGGCTATAACATGATCGAGCAGCTTTGTTTGATACATGTGAGCTGCAAACCCTAAAACAAACAAAGGAATGAGGCGGGCGAAAACGTTTGTGAGGATCCACTCCATCACCTCTTTGCCTTGCCTTATACCGCGTTTAAGAAACGTTTCTTTGCTAAAAGCCGCTGCACATCCCAAAAGAAGCCCCACGATCGATCCTTTTGAGGCTGACCACCAGGCCGGGCTTGTTAAGTGCAAACGCCACAATGCGCTGAAATTGCTTTCTAAGGCTAATGTATCACAGGAAGGAACGATCTCTGCAGCAAAGTTGGCGGTAGCAAAAGCATACCAGACACTGCTTAAATTTGAAAAGGCTTCAAATAAAATGAGGAGGAAGACAAAGAGAGGGGCCCGCCTTTCGAATGACATGACCGCATTTGCAATAAAAAACCCCACCGTCAAGGGCATCATCAAAATAAGAACGTCTTTAATGAGTAAACTCACTGTGTAAACTAACTGATGCACCGTAAGCGGTAAATAATTGGCGATCAGTATATAGGTAAGCAAAACAAGAAGTGTTTGAACACTCCTTTGTTTGAGCCAACGTAGCCCTTTAAAAAAAACATCATTCATGTAAAAAGTATCTTTCCATAAGCGTATGGTACTGCTTATGAGTCAGCTTTGTCAAAGGAGAGAATCAGGGCCACCTCATGAAAATGAACGCAGTCCTGTCCTCCCCGAGCTAGAAGCTCTTGATTTGCAAAGAAAATCTTAGAATTTCTAACTCGAGGATGACAAGGATAGGACGGATTTTGCAATTTTGTCAAAGGACTTAAAATAATGAACACCCCTTTATTACGCTCTTTTGGGAGACGCAAAGCGCGTAAGCTTAGAGCCCAATCTCAAAAAGCCTATGATGAAATTCTCCCCCTTGTGAGAATTGATCTGGAAAAAAAGATTTTTGAGAGTGATCCCTCAGAAGTCTGGCTTGAAATTGGTTTTGGAGGCGGAGAGCATCTGCTGGCTCAACTTGCTCACAACCCTTCTATAGCCATGGTTGGAAGTGAACCTTTTATGAATGGTGTGGCCAAACTTTTGGCCCATCTCCCTCTTGCTGATTATGATCGCGTGCGCGTATGGCCTGAAGATGTCCGGTCTCTTTTAGAGGTTATCCCGCCTCATTATTTTACACGTATTTTTATTTTATTTCCTGACCCTTGGCCTAAAAAAAGGCACAATCACCGCCGTCTCATCGCCCCTGAATTTATGGAGAAGGTCCTGCCAACCCTCAAGGAAGGAGGCCTTTTATACGTGGCGAGTGATGATACGTCTTATGTCGATCAGATTCAGGAGGTGCTCTACCCTCATCCCACTCTTGTGCGTGAAGAAGGCCCCCCATCTTCGGATCCGCTTACATGGAGCGTGGCTCCCGACGGGTGGTTTTCGACACGTTATGAAGAAAAGGCGCTCACTCACCATAAACCGTGTGCCTATATGGTGTTTCGAAAGAAAGGGTCTTAACTCACAAGTCGTTGAGGATCAGAAGCACTTGCGATGGTCCGTGCCACAAGGTGCATCTCGTCCCTCAATTTTCTTAAGAATTCATCCCGCCCTTCTCGTTGGTGTTGAAGGGTATGACTGAGGGCAAGTTCAATGTTGTGAAGAGATCTGCGGCTTTCCTCATCAAGGCCTGGATTTCCCAGAAACTTTGTCATAAGGCTTTGCTGCGTTTTGTTATGATCAAGAAGGAAAGAAAGAGAAACAACGAGTTTTTCTAACAATACAGCTGTTTGACGTTCATTTTTTTCTGACGTTTCCATCAGCTGCATCAGCTGATCAATTCCCTCAACATTTCGCGTTAACAGAGCCTGAAGGTAAGGGAGTGGGGCCGCCGTAGGCGTTGCCTCCGCAGAATGAGAGGATGTTGTCAGGTAAAGATCAACCTCATTTAAAAACCGCGCATAGGCATGGCCCACTTGCAGTTCTAAAAAGCCAATCAAAAGAGATCCACCCAACCCAAAAAGAGACGAACTAAAGGCTGTTCCCATGCCCCCCAACGGGCTTTGCAAGTTTTGCTTTAAAAGGGCAAAAAAATCGCTCGAATTCCCTGCATCTGACGGCATATTTTGAATAAGATGGGCGATAGAGGTGATGGTTTGCGACAGCCCCCAGAAAGTTCCTAAAAGACCTAAAAACACCAAAAGGCCAATTAAATAACGAGGAAAAACGCGCTCATTGTCTAACCGATCTGCGAGTGATTCCGCCAGTCTTTTCGCCAGAGAGGGGTCTTGAAAGGGTTTTTTATGAGACACAAAAGACAAAATGGGTTCTAAAAAGGTGGTGGGCCCTTGAGAGGGCAAATTCCACTGACCCTTTTTTAAATCACGCAGAACCTCAGAATCTTTCTTGAGACGCACAAGTTGATAAAAGGCATAGGCTCCCCCACCCACCGTAAGAGCAATAATAAGGGCATTGAGCCTGGGGTTGCTCAAAAAAATGGCGCCTAAACTTGGGGCAAAAAAAACACCAATCCCAATCATGAGAGTAAGACTGAGGGTCATGCGAAGAAAATAAGATTTAAGGTTCATTGTGCGATCCTTTCCAAGAGTGTCTTCCTAAGAAATACTCTATGTCTATTAATTATGCTACTAGTTACTATTAGTACCCGTGAACAAATTTTTATAATACTTCTCTCAGCTGTCATCCTTGCGTTAGAAGTCCTTGTTTTTGCGGAGCAAAACTTAGGACTTCTTGCGCGAGGATCTTCTGGCAATTCTCAAGATCCTCGCTTAAGAAGTGCTAGAATTTTCTTCGAAAATTAAGCACTTCTTAAGCAAGGATGACAAGCTCTTTTAATTTGTTCACGGAGCCTAGCACGTTAACGAAATATCAGCCTTTATCGACTACACTGTCATGAGAACTCTATAGATGATCACTTGAGTGACTCAAAACGATAGACATCGAAAGGAAAATGACATGCAAAGAAAGCTCTTCCCTTTTATCGCTTTTGCGTGGATAGCTCCCCTCTGTCTCGCCACAATGATGACTTCTGATACGGTTTGGGCCACCTGTTTCTGCGATACTCAAATGTCAACATGCTCGGAGTGGGATCCGAACAGTGAATACTGTGCTGTGCAATATAAGGGTTGTTGTGAACAATACGCATGTTGTACTCCACCTAAACCTCATCCCCATCATCTTTCCCTCAAAAAAACGTATCCCAGTGATGACACGAGCACGTCGAGTCTAGCCACACCGCTCGGAAACTAAACCACTAGGTACTGACTCTTTTGAAAGAGGGCCACCGAAAAATAATCGCTATCACACCTCCAATGCCCAGAAAATAACAATAATAGACAAAGGGAATAATGCTTAAGGGGGATACTCCGGCAATCGATCCTGCTAACAGCAATTGGGCGCTGTAGGGAAGGATTCCTTGGAAAACACAGGAGAAAATATCAACAAGGGCTGCTGTCCGGGCCATAGGAATACGATATCGTTCAGAAATTTCAAGGGTGGCTTCCCCTGCCAAGATAATAGAAACCGTATTGTTGGCTGTACAGATATCACAAAAGCTTACAATAGACGCGATGGCTCCTTCAGCGATACGCGCCCCTTGCGTTTTTTCTGCCACCTTCTTGATAAAAGCATCAGTCACCTGAATGAGGAATCGGATCCCTCCCTGATCTTTGGCAAGCTCGCTGAGTCCCCCGATCAGAAGAGAGAGAATGAAGATTTCATTCATAGACGTATACCCCTCAAACACATTCTTCGCTAAGGTAAGCATGGTGTAAGAAGGGGCGAAGAGAACGCCGATGGCTCCCCCTGTAATCAACCCAACAGAAAGAACGATAAACACATTCACGCCTAAAAGGGCCAAGAGAAGAACGATAACATACGGAAGACTAAATATAAGACCTGGCGCCTCTTGACCGTAAAGTTCCTGAGCTTCTCCATGGGCCGACAAAGCAAAGAAAAGAACGGTTAAGATCATAGGGACGAGCGCAATCATTCCGTTAATTTTAAATTTATCTTTAAGAGAACAAGAATGGATTTGCGTTGCGGCAATGGTTGTATCAGAGATCATGGACAGGTTATCCCCAAACATCGCTCCACTGATCACAGCCCCTGCCATTATGGAGGGATTAATTCCCAAAGCTTGAGAAACTCCTGCAGCAATAGGGGCTAAAGCCGCAATTGTTCCCATAGATGTTCCCATCGCTGTTGAAACGAGAGCCCCTATAAGGAAAATACCCGGTAAGGTCGCATCTTGAGGAATAAAGTTCAGTGCAAAATGAACCGTTGCATCCACTCCTCCAATTCCTTTTAAAATTTCTGTGTAGGCCCCTGCGAGAAGGTAAATCATGCACATGGTAATGATATTTTTCTCGCGCACCCCTTCTAAAAAGACTTGAATGTTCTCTACAAGGGAGTGACGGCCTAAAAGAATAGCAACAAGGATTGCAGGCACAATGGCAACAGTTGCCGAGACCTTATAGAAAGCATACTCAACTCCTTGAAACGTAAGGTAAGCTCCGCTCCCAATAAAAAGAAACAAAAAGAAGCCAATGGGCAACAGGGCAAAAGGACCCTTTAAGGCGTAAGGTCTCATCGTTTATAAGTCCTCTTCCAGCATCTTTTTTAACAAAAAATCCACAAAAACGTCGACTCGTTTAAGGCTCGCAAGGTGTGAAGGGTACGTCACATATCGAAAAACAGTTGGCCCTGGGACATCGGAGAGAATTTCAACCATTTCAGGATCATCTCCGACCATATACTTGTGAAGGGCTGCGATTCCCATACCCGACCGCGTCGCCTCATAAATCGCTTGACCACTATTAATAACAAGATAAGGGATGCGTTGTTTTTGAGCACCAATCTTCAAAAGCCAATCCAGGTTGCTGTAAAGATGGGGCATTTCTTTCCCAAAAACAATGAGACGATGGTGGTCAAGGTCTTCTGGTTTTTGAGGTGTTCCATATTTTTTTAGATAAGACCGATTTGCGTAAATGCGAAAACGATAGGAGACCGGATCAGAATGAATAAGATCAGGGTTGTTAATAGGAAGCGCTGTGATGCCAATATCTGCCTCTCGCATGTTCAGGTCAATCTCTTCATCTTTAAGGAGAAGCGTAAGACGCACATGGGGATATAGATCCAGAAATTCTTGAAGACGCGGGGCTAGCCATAAAGACCCAAAGGCAAGGGTTGTAGCGATCTGCAAATGACCCCGTGGATAATTCTTAAGTTCTATGATCGTAGCTTGTGTCATTTCAAGTTTTGCAAAAACGTCAATCACTGTATTTTGCAAGGCTTGTCCAGCTTCTGTCAGAATCAACCCGCGAGGGACTCTCGTAAAAAGAGATGTTCCCAGCTCTTCTTCAAGAATATTTATCTGGCGGCTAATAGCTGATTGGCTAATATTTAAAGTTTCTGTTGCTTTTGTAAAGCTTCCGGCAAGAGAAACAGCATGAAAAACGCGTAACTTATCCCAATCCATCTTTTGCCAATACCTTTAAGAAAGTCTCGTCTTAAATCATACTCTTGCGCCGATTCATTTGCAAATGGTCTAACCTCTTTTCTTAATTTTGTATTGCAAGCGCATTGCATATTAGATAAAAATTTAACTTCTTTGCCCTCTTAGTGACGGATGTATGTCGATGAAAAAGATTCCTGTATTGACCTGCGTTTCTGAGTCTATCAAATACTTATTTGACAATTTCCGTAGTATTTCCCTTCTTGTTTTGCAAGTTTACATCGCCACAATTGTTCCTATACTTATTGTGAGCAAACTCATGGGAATTGATCTCTCCCGTTCGTATAGTGGTGACCCACTCAATGCAGCCCCCCCTCTTCGCTCCTTTATACTGTAATTTTTGCGGCTTTATTATATACCTTTTTAGGAGCTTCATTTACACTTTCTCTCGCTCGCCATATCGTTTTCAAGGACGCTTTCAATACAAATTTATTAAAATTAATCCAACAAAAAAGATATTGGTATTGTTTTTTAGCAACTTTGAAGATGTGGCTAGCGGTGCTCATAACCTATTTCCTAGTGATGCTAGGACTCGTTGTGGTACTTACCATACTACTTACCATACCAGTTGTTATTGTCGCACTTGTCGGAGATTTATCCTCATCTTTAGAATCTTTAAAAAATGGTTCTTATGATGTACTAACGATAAGCTTGATTGGCTTATTCGATCTTGTTTGCGGTATCGTCTACGTTTTTGTTACTGCAATCTTTATTTATACCCCTCTTCTTGCTGCCCTCGATAAAAAAGGGAGGTTGCGTGACTCATGGAAACTTTCTAAAGGAAATCGGTTAAGGGTCACCACAATATTATTTACGACATATCTTATTCCGGCCGCGCCACTTACATTATTCACGTTTCTTATCTCATACTTAACGATGGGGTCCTTTTTGAAACAACCTGTTTGGCTCCCTCTCGTGACAAGTTTAATCCACTTCTATGTGTTGATTCCTTTGACAGCCTCCATCGCTTTCAGTTATCGCTTTATCTCCACTGAGGCAGAGAAAAGCTGATTTTTCTGAAGAGTATTGATGGCGCTCACCGCAAGATAAAATAAAGGCGTGCTGCAAACAGAGAAAAACAGCTTGAATAGATAGCTGTTTGCAATAAGAGGTCCCATGTGCTCCGCTGGCAATACGTTAAAGAGTGTCATAAAACTAATGACGATAGCGGTGTCCACAAACAAAGAAATTGCCGTACTTCCATTATTTCTCACCCACAACCACTTTCCTTTTGTCACCTTGCGTATCCAAAGGTAAAGAGTGATATCAACAGCTTGAGCGACATAACAGGCGATAATTGATCCTATAAAGGCCACACTATACAGGCCAAAAACATGGTGGAAGGTCGTGTTATCAACTGTTGACCATGCTGTCGCCTCAAGATGATCCATCCCAGAAATGACGCCTGCAATCAAAACATTCATGAAAATGGCAAGCCTGACACAAAAAGTAGCCTTTTCTTTCCCATAAAACTCTGTGATTAAATCAGTGAGTAAAAACGTGAGCGGGTACAAGATAGCGCCTACAGAGAGTTCAAAAACATGAAAAGGCAAAAGGGGCAAAAAGACAAATTTCTGGTATATTAAGTTGCCCACAACAACCAGCACAGCAAACAAAACACATAAACTTGTATAAATATTATCCGTCATAATTATTGGCCCATTTTTTGAAAATTATTATTAAATAATTTGTATCATTTTTTCAAGATAAGAACTTACGACCCTTTGAGGGAATCGCAGAATTATTTCCCAGACAACCATTCCATTAACCTTTGCGTAACCCTTATATGCCTATAAATTAACTATGTTTATGAGCAGCGAAGGGATCCCCCATGTTAGGTCAATTTATTTACACATTACACCCCCTTGTTCTTGCTTTCCTTGTTGTAGGAGGAACGGTCTCTGTCTCTTTTCTATGCATCGTCTGTTGTCGCCATTTTATAAGACTTGCCTATGAAGAGGCCACTGAATTTAAAATAGAAACCTATAGTGATGCTTTCGGAGTTGCGTTTGCTATTTTCTTAGGTCTTATTATTGTTACGGCTTGGAGCTCTTATGATCAAACAGATAATATCCTGCGCGATGAAACCAACTACCTTAATGACCTTTTTAAATTATCAAAATATGTCGGTGACCCGGAAAAAGACGAATTAAGGAATACCTTAAAGCAATACGTAACGGCCGTGATCACTGAAGAATGGCCTCTTCTTCCTCAAGGAGAGAATAGTCAAAAAGTAGGACAGCACCTTTTTCACGTTCTTGATATTCTCTATAGCCATGAGTCATCCAATAAAACAGAAGAAATCGTTCGTTCCGAGCTCAACAAGATTACGACACATCTCCTCGAGAAAAGACGTTCACGAAACATAAACGCGGAATCATCTGTCACCCCCATCATGTGGATGATTTTAATTTCTTGTAACGTCATTGCTTTTTTTATTCTTGGTTTGGCTGTTCAAGGGTCCCTTATATTTCATGTGCTTTTGCAAAGCTTATATGCTTTCGGCATAGGACTGATGATCCTCCTTGTTATTATTCTCGATCGCCCCTTTTATTTTGGAATGTATTATGGGGGAGGAATTACATATGAGCACTTCGAAACGCTCCTGGATGAATGGAATGGGGAGGAGAAACAAGTAAGCTCACTTTAGCTTAATTCAAGCACGTCTTCTCACACGCCAAACTTTCATAGTTTTTGACATCCTTGGCATTACGGCTCGCAAGGATAAGCTGATCCTTCTCTTGATCCCCAAATTCATCTTTAATAAAATCAAGAAGCTTTTCAAAATCTCGATCAACCGCTTTCAAACACTCTTTTGTGCTACCATACCCTGGGCACTCAGGAGCGTTGGCAAAAGCCTGGAAAGGAATGAGGAGAATCAGAAAAGCAAGGATATACATGGGTACCTTCTTTTAAAAAATCAGGGTCTAAAAGAACGGTACCAAAAAAATCTTAAGAACTTCTTAAAGATAAAAAAAGGGCCCCGCAGGACCCTTTTTAAAGATATTGGATGGGTTTCTTTTAGAAACCCATTCCGCCGCCCATACCCATACCATCCATATTTGGCATAGAAGCGTCTTTTTTCTCGGGCTTTTCTGCAACCATCGCTTCGGTTGTAATGAGAAGACCTGCAATAGAGGCCGCATCTTGAAGAGCAATACGCACCACTTTTGTAGGATCCACGATTCCTGCTTTCACAAGATCCGTGTACTCCCCACTTTGAGCATTAAACCCAAAGTTGGTGTCTTTACTATCAAGCAGCTTTCCAATAACGATAGACCCATCAACGCCTGCGTTCACAGCAATTTGCCGTGCAGGAGACTGAAGAGCCTTCCGGATGATATCAATACCAACCCGTTGCTCATCATTGTGAGGCTTTAAGGATTCAAGAGACTTAATAGCGTACAAGAGCGCCACACCACCACCGGCCACAATGCCTTCTTCAACAGCAGCGCGGGTTGCATACATCGCATCTTCTACGCGATCTTTACGCTCTTTCACTTCAATTTCGGTAGCACCGCCGACGCGAATCACGGCAACGCCCCCTGCAAGTTTTGCAAGGCGTTCTTGGAGTTTTTCACGATCATAGTCGGAGCTGCTTTCTTCGATTTGTGCCCGAAGATGTGTGCAACGTGCTTCAATATCAGTCTTAGCACCCGCGCCATTGATGATGGTTGTGTCATCTTTTGTAATCACAACCTTCTTCGCTGTTCCAAGCATGCTAATGTTAACATTCTCAAGCTTAAGTCCCACATCTTCAGAGACAAGCTGGCCACCGGTTACGGTCGCAATGTCTTCAAGCATCGCTTTCCGGCGATCTCCAAAGCCTGGCGCTTTCACAGCAGCCACTTTTAAGCCACCGCGCAATTTGTTCACAACGAGGGTGGCAAGAGCTTCACCTTCCACATCTTCAGAAATAATGAGGAGGGGACGTCCTGATTGAACAACCGTTTCAAGGACAGGAAGGAGCGGTTGTAATCCGCCAAGCTTCTTCTCATGAAGAAGGATGTAAGGATTTTCCATCTCACACACCATCTTTTCTGGATTGGTGACGAAGTAAGGAGAGAGATACCCACGATCAAATTGCATCCCTTCAACCACATCGAGTTCAGTCTCAAGAGATTTTGCTTCTTCAACCGTAATGACGCCTTCATTGCCAACCTTTTTCATGGCTTCTGCAATCATTTTACCGATCTCTACTTCTCCATTGGCAGAGATGGTGCCGACTTGAGCAATCTCTTCATTGGTCGCAACAGAGCGGGAGCGCTTTTTCACGTCTTCAATAACCGCTTGCACAGCCATATCAATACCGCGCTTAAGATCCATAGGGTTCATGCCGGCTGCTACTGCCTTTACGCCTTCTTTCACAATAGCGTGAGCCAGAACGGTTGCTGTTGTTGTTCCATCCCCTGCAATGTCAGAGGTTTTGGACGCAACTTCGCGCACCATCTGGGCTCCCATATTTTCGAACTTATCGGAAAGCTCAATTTCCTTTGCAACGGACACACCGTCTTTAGTGATGCGCGGTGCCCCAAAGGATTTATCCAGAATAACATTCCGTCCCTTTGGGCCTAAGGTGACACGCACTGCATCGGCCAAAATTTCAACACCACGGAGCATACGCTCGCGGGCTTCTGCGCCAAATTTTACTTCTTTCGCCATAACTTATCTTCCTTTCTTTTAAGCAACGATTCCCATGATGTCGGATTCCTTCATCACCAGATATTCTTCACCGTTAAATTTCACTTCTGTTCCGGACCATTTGCCAAAAAGGATACGATCCCCTGCCTTAACGTCTAAAGGAATTACTTTTCCATCCTCAAGGCGGGTTCCTGATCCCACAGAGATCACTTCACCTTCCATAGGCTTTTCTTTGGCTGTATCGGGGATAATAATTCCGCCGGCTGTTTTTTCTTCTTGCTCGATACGACGAACAAGAACACGGTCGTGTAGTGGTCTAAATTTCATTTGTCTCTCCCTTTATGTTGGGACCTTACGGGGTTAAATTAGCACTCTCACCATGAGAGTGCTAAAATGTATAGCTGAGGGGGTCCGTCCTTGTCAACAAGTATTCATCAGATGGACAATTGAGGGAGAGGAAGAGCGAGGATAAAGTAAACGAGCCCCTCAAAGAGGGGGTAGGAGGAACTTAAAGGGGGCGCATTAAACGCTGATCTATTCCCGTCAAAAACCGAAGAAAGTCCATAAACGCAACGTCGTCTAGAAAATCAGCAACAACAGGTTTCAATTGCTCCCCGATTATGCGGATTTGATTTGCGCGAGTATCACGGTTTAATCGTGAAAGCATATAGATAACGAAGTTACGATTTGTTATCGACAGAGCTCCCCCATTAAAAAACATTGCGGCATGCGGAGCCATCTCCCCCAACAACCATGTCTCTGAGATAGCGATATACTTAAGGAACAACACTCTTTCTTCGTCTCGAGTCATCAAACCTACAAAGAAGCCATCTGGATTGTCACGAGTGACAGCCTCTTCAATCACAGTTACACGAGGCGACCATGTTTCCCCATCGAAAGCAGGAGAAAGGAGGCCTTTAATAACACTAATGCGGTCTGCACCATTCATGTTTAGCGGCAATAGTCTCGCAGCATATCGCCGAACACCCTCTATCCCCGCTCTTATCCGTTCGGCGGTTGCATAGTCATCAGCTATAACTTGCCAGATCTGGCTCCGATCTCCTTCAGTCATATTTTCTGTAAATAATACATCTGCAGCTTCTTCAATCACGGCCATACTCGCTGTCAGTTTGTACGAATCAATTTCAAGAAGGCCCGCACTATTCCTATAGCGGTCTTCACTCCTCATATCTATCGGCAATAGTCTTGCAGCATATCGCCGAATACCCTCTATTCTCGCTCTTATCTTTTCAGCGTCTGTATAGTGTATAAATTGGCAGAGCCCCGCCCGCTCTCTTTTAGTCATATCTTCTGTAAACAGGATATCTGCAGCTCCTTCAAGGATGGCCATACGTTCCGCAACTTCTTGCGGATCGAGATGAAATCCTCCACATCTCGAAGTAGGTTGAGCTCTAGGCTCTCTAAGGTCTTCGTCGCTTGACGAGGAGGATTCGACTTGGCGCGCTGGATTTACATTTCCAAACCTCTGTTGGATAAAATGCGCCATCTCATTTCCTCTCTCCCCATAATTCATCGCTGAGGCAATGGAAATAGAAGATAAAAAGAATATTAATAAGGCAACTGATTTTTTCATAAAGAATCCATCTATAGTTGAGAAGTTAGATTTAATTAATACTTTTTAATATTTCAAATGTGTTTTTAATTGAATCATCAATTTGATAATTCACTAGGTGAAGAAAGGAAAACCCAAAGGGCGCTATGTTGTGCAAACACATCTAGGATTTTACATTTATCAGTCTAAAGGAATAGTTTAAAATAATCCAATTTTTCAATTGGCCATTTACGATTTATTAACTTCTTTATGACATACTAACAATAAGAGGGACTGCTTTTTCGAGGAAACTTGAACTCAGTCCCTCTTTCCTATAGCGTCCCCTAAAGACTCTCTCCCCGTAAGGAATTCACAAAACCAGCAAGTCCGACTTGTCTCCGGCGTTTTAATCGCTCTGCTTGAATAATGGAGCGAACCGCATACACACTATCGTTAAGAGTATTATTAATGATGACATAATCATATTCCGCCCAGTGACTCAGCTCATCGGACGCTTTGCTCATGCGCAAACGAATTGTTTCATCCGTGTCTTCAGCGCGCCCTCGCAAGCGCGCTTCAAGCGCTTGTAATGTGGGGGGAAGAAGAAAAATACTCACCAAGTTCGCCGTTGAAACTTGTTTTAATTGCTGTGTTCCTTGCCAATCAATATCAAAGAGGATATCCGTTCCCGCTTCTAGATGATTTTCAATAGACGCTTTAGGAGTTCCATAATGATACCCATAGACAAGCGCGTGCTCTAAAAAATGATCCTCTTGCACCATATGAGAGAAGCTAGCTTCATCAACAAAATGATAATCTTTTCCTTCTATTTCTGAAGCACGCTGAGGACGGGTTGTAACAGAGAGCGAAAGCTCAAGCCCTTCCTCAAGATTTAAAACATGCTGAGCAACCGTTGTTTTTCCTGCCCCAGAAGGAGAAGAAAGGACAACCATAAATCCACGACGGGCGGGAAGAGAAAGAGTGTTTTCTATCATATGTTTTGCTTCACTTAAAAAACGTTGATACAATGAGATAATATCGGAGAAGAGACTATGACGACCGTCAGAATTTATCAACCTCTCAAAAGTGCGGCGCAATCAGGAAAAGGAAAACCAAATGTGTGGTACGTTACATTTGAGTCAAAAGATCCCCTCTTTTTCGACCCCCTCATGGGGTGGGTAGGCTCGCAAGATATGCGCCAAGAATTGCGATTGTCTTTTCCAACTCTGCTTAAAGCCATTGACTATGCTAAAATAAATGGATTTCAATATAGTGTCTCTACCCCCCCAAAAATTGAGCGCTCCCCTAAAAGCTATGGGCTTAACTTTACATGCCCCCGCATAAGGGGAGAGTAGGAAGATATCAAAATCTTCTAGACACTCGCTCAATTACTGATTACTGATATTTGTCATCTGAAATGGGCGTATAGCTCAGGGGGAGAGCACTACGTTGACATCGTAGGGGTCGCTGGTTCAAATCCAGCTACGCCCACCATTTTAGAAAAATAATATCATCATAAAATGACTCTATTTTACAGATAGAGCCATTTATATTTTCATTAAGTTAATAATATATTAATAAATTTTATTTATCCTGAACAAAATAATATTGTTATTTATTTTGTAGGGAGAGTAAAATGGTTAAAAAATTTGCATTTGCGCTTGGTGTTACAACTTGCTTAGTCAGCATTGATCTAGCCCACTCCAAAGAAAGCAGAAGTCTTTTTCTAGAAGCCATGGAAGGTGCCCATCACTTACAAAGAAAAACGGGATCTTTAAAAACAATAAGCTCTAAACATTGGTTGCCTCTTACACCGAACACATTAGAAGGACTTAGGAGAAGAGCGCCGACTTTTGCTCTTGATAACAGAGCGTCTTTATCTTCTTTGAGCCGCAGTGTATCTCCAACAGCTAGATATTTATCACTTGGTAGCTTGCTTTCTTCTTCAAGAAGGACGAGTCCAGCATATTCTTTAAATGCTCGCCTTATGGGGCCAAGATCTTTTAACGGGTTAGCCTCCTTGGCGTCTTGGAACCGCAGTGTAACGCCAGCAGCTTCCCGTTTATCACTTGGTAGCTTGCTTTCTTCTTCAAGAAGGACGAGTCCAGCATATTCTTTAAACGCTCACCTTATGGGCCCAACGTCTCTTAACGGGTTAGCCTCCTTGGCGTCTTGGAACCGCAGTGTAGCGCCAACAGCTTCCCGTTTATCTCTTGGTAGCTTGTTTTCTTCTTCAAGGAGAACGAGTCCAGCACCTTCCTTAAACGCTCGCCTTATGGGTCCAATATCTTTTAACGGGTTAGCTTCCTTGTCTTCTTTGAGACACAGCGCAGCACCAATAATCAGCCATTTACCTCTTATCGACTTCCTATCTCCTCCAAAAAAGAAGGATAGATCCCTACCAAGAAAACAAACGCCTGTTGCACTTCCTTCTTTAAAAGCCGCTCTTGAAGAGGCGGCCGCGCAAATGACTGATGGCCCGCAACCTAGTATCCATTCTTCCGTTCTTTTAGAGAAGGCACCTTTTCTTGATCATACCTCATCACGCGATATATCTCTTTCCTCAATTATTGAAAGCATCGTCCCCACAGAAATCCCTTCAAGGGTATTGCAGGATACAAAGCCCGTAACGCCGGCACAAGAATTAGAGCGCTCAGAGCCAGTGGTCCTTCAACAGCAAAGGGTTGAAAAGCGTGAACAAGAGCGCGTTGTAGAAGAAGTCGTTATTCAGCAACCTCAACAACAGGCTGTCCATCAAGAGCCCGTTATAGAGCCTGTGGTCCTTCAGCAACCTCCTCGTGTTGAAAACCGTGATCAAGAGCGCGTTGTAGAAGAAGTCGTTATTCAGCAACCTCAACAACAAGCTGTCCATCAAGAACCCGTTATAGAGCCTGCGGTTCTTCAGCAACGTGTTCAACGGGAAGATCAGGAGCGGATTGAACGTGAACGGGTAGATGCGCAACAACTCCTTGAACAGCAACGTGTTCAACGGGAAAATCAGGAGCGGATTGAACGTGAACGGATTGAAGAGCAACAACTCCTTGAACAGCAACGTGTTCAACGTGAAGATCAGGAACGGATTGAGCGCGAACGGGTAGATGCACAACAACTCCTTGAACAACAACGTGTTCAACGGGAAGATCAGGAGCGGATTGAACGTGAACGGATTGAAGAGCAACAACTCCTTGAACAACAACGTCTCCAGCAAGACGCACAGCGACTTCAAGAAGAACAGGAGTTTCTAAACGGGTTTTTTGTTGTGGACGAGGAGCATCATGAGCCAGAGAATGTTGTCATTGCACAGCCTCTCGTCCCTCAACAGCGTGTTATTATAGATGATTACCAACCACCCCAAGAAGAAAACAACAACGCCCCTGTTGTTGTTCAACCACAACCTGTTCAACAACAAGCACAAGGTTTATTTGGATGGGGAGGGAGATTCTATCTTTAAATAAAAAACGTCTTTCTTCAAGGGTGTTGCCTAAAGCTTTCCAAGGACGATTGAATTTAAAAGGTCAATCGTCCTTTCTTGTGAGCCCTTCTGATTTTTCACTTGAAAACCCCAGGATCCTGGGTATGATGGCGCCATTGATTTTATATCAAGCGGGCGTAGCTCAGGGGTAGAGCACAACCTTGCCAAGGTTGGGGTCGAGGGTTCAAATCCCTTCGCCCGCTCCAAGTAGGACATGTCCATACCAGACACATGGGTCACACCACAACACTTAAACAATAATTGCCCATCCGCCGAAATTCTTGGCTTTTTCTCCTTCTTTTTGGCATACTATCACAAGGAGGAACACGGAAAGAGTTATGTCTGTAGAAGAAGAAGAAGAAAAACAAAGCATTCTCAATCAGATCACTGAAGAGATCAAACAGCGGGTTCCCTTAGAGCTGCAGGAAACTGCCGAAACTTTTGCGCAAGCCTATTATGCCAATGTCTCCTTAGAAGATCTTCTAGAAACTCCTTTAAAAACCTTAGCAATGTCCACTTATGAGATGTGGACCTTTAGCCTCAACCGCCCTCCACAGCAACCTAAGATCCATGTTTATACGAAAAACAGAGAAGCAAAAAATCGTCTGCTCTCTCAAACCATCGTGGAGATTGTGAACGATGATATGCCTTTCCTCGTGGATTCGGTCACAGGGGTTATTAACAGCTTAGGCTATTCTATTAATCTTGTTATTCATCCCGTAATGCAAGTCGAACGAGATAAGACCAACACCCTTAAAAAAGTTTGGCTCCGGTCGCAAAATAAAAAAGAAGGGGCCCATGAATCTTTTATTCATTGCGAAATCCTCGATTCCTTATCGGCAGAAAAAATACAAACACTAACGTATGAACTTTTTCGTGCTCTTGCCGATGTGAGGGCCGCTGTCGAAGATTGGGCGTTAATGCGAGAGCGCCTTCAAAGTGTCATTTCGAACTTGAAAGAAAACACACACCCTCTTGCTAAAGAAGAATTAGAGGAAATCCTTTCTTTTCTTGAATGGATTGAAAACAACCATTTTACATTTCTCGGTTTTTGCGAATATTCCCTTGTTCCAGACCAAACAACTATCAAGCGAACACTCGTTTCTCAAGAAGGGCTTGGCATTTTAAAAGACCCCATTAAACAAGAAATTACGCATATTTTTGGGGGGGTTGAGCTTACCCCTGTGAATCGGCGTTACATTATTGAGCCTTATCCTCTCATTATCACAAAGACAACTCAAGTATCCCGTGTTCACCGTCGCGATCCCATGGACTCTATTACAATTAAGCGCTTTGATAAGAGTGGGAAAGTCATTGGGCTCTATCAATTCATCGGTCTTTTTACATCGGTTGCTTATAACAAAAGCGTGCGAGACATTCCTCTTTTGCGGCACAAAGTCTCTCATATTTTAGAGAGATCTGGTTTTTCTGAGCAATGGCATGATGGAAAAACCCTGATGCACATTCTAGAGTCTTTCCCAAGAGATGAGCTGTTTCAAGCCTCTGAAGACTGGCTTTTTGAAACAAGTATGGCTATCCTTCAGCTTCAAAATCGCCAACGTCTGACTCTTTTCATTCGTCCAGATAAGTTTGAGCGTTTTGTTTCCTGTATCGTCTACATCCCCAGAGATCGATATGACAGCGAGCTGCGACGTAAAATTGAACGTATTCTTGAGAAGAACTTTGATGGAAAACTGACAAATTGGCAAACCCAAATGGGAGAACTCGCCTTTGCCCGCGTCCACTATACTATCAAACGCCTCCATAAAAGCCCCTTATCCTATAATCACAGAGCCATAGAAAATGAGCTTGTTGAAGCGTCCCTCACTTGGCGAGATTATTTAGCCACAGATCTTTTTAAGACATCAGGAGAAAAGAAAGGGAGACACCTTTTTGAAAGCTATGGACAAGGATTCACGAGGGGTTATCAAGAACAATTCACAGCTCATGAGGCAGTTACTGATATTTTTGAAATTGAGAAAGCCTTTGCTAAAAACCGATTGAGAGCGAACTTAACTCAAGGAGGGACATCCGATGAAAGTCTTCTCAAATTTAAAATTTATTCAACAAAAGGACCCGTCTCCCTTTCCAATATTCTTCCCGTTTTAGAGAACATGAATCTTAAGGTTTTAAATGAGATTCCCTTTATCGTAACCCGTAGCGACCATCAAGATGTTTGGATTCATGATTTTGATATACAAACGAGAGAGAAAGAAGTCATTGATTTAGAACATGTTCGTGATAATTTTTTAAACGGGTTTAGTCGTATTTGGTGTGAGAAAATTGAAAATGATGGCTTTAATCGCCTCATTGTTCGCGCCAATTTCACCTGGAGAGAATGTCAACTCATCCGAGCGTATGCTAAGTATCTTCGGCAGCTGTCTACGACTTTTAGTCAAGCCTATATGGAAGAAACCCTCGCCAAATACCCCTCTATTTGTCGTCACATGCTTCAACTTTTTTTCTATCAATTTTCTCCTGATTGCAAGGAAGATCGGGAAAGAGCTCGGGAAGAGATTTTAAGTAAAATTAAGGGAATGCTTACTTCTGTCGATATTTTGGATGAAGATCGTATTCTCAGCAAGTTTGTAAACGCTATACGGGCAACCCTTCGCACAAATTATTACCAAACTCACAATGAGAAACCAAAGCCTTATGTTTCTTTTAAAATTAATTGTGCCCTTATTGATGAAATGCCGCTCCCTCGCCCCAAGTACGAAATATTCGTATATTCTCCTCGCGTTGAAGCCATCCATTTGCGCGGTGGAAAAGTCGCCCGCGGAGGGATCCGGTGGTCTGATCGCAAGGAAGATTTCCGCACAGAAGTTTTAGGGCTTATGAAGGCTCAAATGGTAAAAAATGCGGTTATCGTCCCTGTGGGATCGAAGGGCGGATTTATTCTTAAGCGGGCTTCTTCCCAAGAAGAAGTGGTGAGCTGCTATCAAACAATGATTCGGGGGCTTTTAGATCTTACGGATAACGTCAAAGATCAAACAATTGTCCCTCCCCAAAATGTTGTGCGCCATGATGAAGATGACCCTTATTTAGTTGTCGCCGCAGATAAAGGAACCTCCACTTTTTCCGATTATGCCAATCAAATTGCAGCAGACTATGACTTTTGGCTTGGGGATGCTTTTGCGTCAGGCGGCTCAACGGGCTATGACCATAAGAAAATGGGGATTACTGCGCGAGGGGCTTGGGAATCTGTGAAACGCCATTTTCGTGAGATGGATATGGATGCCACCAAAGAAGAAATTACGGTTATGGGCATTGGAGATATGTCCGGGGATGTCTTTGGCAACGGGATGCTGTTGTCTCATCATTTAAAACTTATAGCCGCCTTTAACCACCTCCATATCTTTATCGATCCTGCTCCCGAGCCTGAAGCAAGCTATTATGAGCGCAAACGTCTTTTTGACCTTCCTCAATCAAGCTGGCAAGACTATGACCCACACCTTATCTCTCCAGGAGGAGGGGTCTTTGAGAGGCGTGCTAAATCCATTGAAATTACGCCTCAAATGAAAGCTCTTTTTGGCATCCGAGACGATTATCTCTCTCCGTCTGATCTGATTCGTTTTCTTTTAAAAGCACCCGTCGATCTTCTGTGGTTTGGAGGGATTGGAACGTATATCAAGGCGAAAAACGAGACATCTCTCGATGTTGGAGATCGTGTCAATGATGCGCTACGCATTAATGGCCTTGATGTGCGCGCCAAGATCATCGGGGAAGGAGCCAACTTAGGCGTTACCCAACTCGGCCGCATTGAATACGCAAAAAATGGGGGACGCATTAATACGGATGCTATTGATAATTCGGCAGGGGTGGATTGTTCTGACCATGAGGTCAATATCAAGATTCTCTTGAATCAGGTCATGCTCAAAAATGAGCTCACCTTTGAAAGTCGCAACACTCTTCTTCATGAGATGACAGATGATGTGGCTCGATTGGTCTTACAAGATAATTTTTGGCAACCTCAGGCTATTAGTCTTGCACGAAGTCAGGGGGTTCGTCTTTTGGATGAGCAAGCCCGCCTTATGCGAGACTTAGAAGAAGAGGGAATTTTAAACCGCGCTCTTGAAAATCTTCCAGACGAAACAGAGCTTGTCCGCAGAATGGCCGACAAGCAAGGCCTTACCCGCCCTGAGCTAGCGGTTTTATTGGCTTATGCTAAGTTGTCTCTTAATCACCAACTCATCCAATCACAAGTCCCTGATCTTCCAATTTTACGGGAAAAACTCATCCTCTATTTTCCCGAACATCTTCAAAAAACTTACAGAGAAGAGATTGAGGCTCATCCTTTAAGGCGTGAAATTACAGCGACTCTTTTTACAAATAGTATTGTTAATCGCATGGGAATTACCTTCATCCATGAGGTAAAGCGTCAAGTAGGCACGGAAGGGGCAACTGTCGCATGGACGTATCTCATTGTCATGGAACTCCTTGATCTTGCCTCTCTTTGGCAAGATCTAGAAGCCATGGAAACGCTGCCTACTTTATTTCAGACGGAGCTTATGCTCAATATTTATGAGAATGTAAAACGATTTACAGACTGGTTTCTTCGATTTGGCCATGTCCATAGCGATATGGAAACACTCCTTCGCACGTTTCAACCAGGGTTTGATATCTTACGAGAAGAACTGCCCCGTTTATTTGCTCCCCAACAACACCAAGCTTATCAAGAAAAATGCCAGGAATACGAGCATCTTGGTCTTTCTTCTTCCTTAGCGAAAAAACTCCTCATTTTAGATCCTCTTGTAGCCGCCCCAGATATGATTACTTTAAGTAAAGATCTTACGCTTGATGTTCAATTGGTCGCACGGGTGTATTTTGCCTTAGGTCAACAGCTAGGATTTGAATGGCTGCGGAAAACAGCGGTCGGCCTTTCTGGAGAAACCCATTGGCAGCAACGCGCAGCGAATGTGTTTATTGAAGAGCTTTATATAAATCAACGGGCAATTACCAAAAAGATTTTAACAAGCGGAAAATCTTTAGAGCACCTCTTTAAAGAAGACGGTACCCTTGCTAAAGATATCATTTCAACGTCAGCTGTTGAGTCCATTCTTTTTGATTTGATGAATGCGTCAACTGTCGATTTTGCCATGCTGACGGTGATGAACCGTCAACTACAAATGATCGTGTGAGGCAGGGGGAGTTATTTATTTTCATAAATAAGCAACTGTCATCCCGAATTTATTTCGGGATGACAATTGCTTATTCCAAAATTGTCTGCCCTGTTTTTTCCCAATCTGCCAAAAAGGAAGAAATTCCTTTCTCAGTTAAGGGGTGATTATAAAGTTGACGTAACACTTTAGGGGGAAGGGTCACCACATCCGCACCTGCAAGAGCAGCATCCACCACATGAAGGGGACTGCGCACAGAAGCGGCTAACACTTCCGTTTTAAAGGTGGGATAGTTTCCATATATCTCCACGATCTGATGAATAAGGGCCATGCCTGTTTCTCCTATATCATCCAGGCGACCAATAAACGGAGAAATAAAGGTGGCCCCTGCTTTTGCAGCTAAAATGGCTTGAGCTGCCGAGAAACAGAGGGTTACGTTCACCTTTATTCCTTCATTGGTGAAAATACGACAGGCTTTAAGCCCCTCTAGAGTTAAGGGAACTTTGATCGTCACATTGGAAGCAATTTTCGCCAAACACCGGCCTTCCTCAAGCATGCCTTTAAGGTCAGTTGCCGTGACTTCTGCGCTCACAGGCCCAGGAACAAGCGCACAAATTTCAGCAATGGCATCCTTAAAGCGCCTACCAGATTGGGCGATAAGGGTGGGGTTGGTTGTCACTCCATCCACAAGCCCTGTTTCAACAAGGGATTTAATTTCTGCTACATCTGCAGTATCAAGAAAAAACTTCATGCGGTATGATCCTTATCTCACACTGTCATCCCCGCCTACGCGGGGATCCAGAAAAATATTTGAAAACAGATGGTTGTTTTTAATGATATACTGCAAATCTCACAGCTCAAAATGGAAATATTATTTATATTTCAAACAATTACTGGATCCTCGCCTTCGCGGGGACGGGGATGACAAGGGGGGAGGATGAATACACCCTTACCTCCTGTAAAGATGCCCGCAAGAGTTTCTGTGCTCTTGCCAGTTCCTTTGAATACCATCTTTGAGTATGCCAATGATCAGGCCTTGCCCCCAGGGACATTGGTCAAAGTTCCCTTTGGATCTCGAAATATGTATGGGGTGGTGTGGGAAGACACATCGTCCCCTTCTCTCAAACCCTTAAAACCTCTGTTGACTGTTTTTTCAACTATACGCCTTCCTGAGGTGTCTCTAAAATTCATCAAGTGGGTCAGCGACTATACAATGGCCCCTCAAGGGCAGATCTTAAAAATGGTGTTGCCCACCCCTGAAGCTTTTGAAAAAGAAGGGAGAGACAATGCAGTTATTTCGAAATCCCCTCAAAAGCCTCAACTTTCAGAGGACCAAAGCACCGCTGCCGAGGTTCTTAAAGACAGTTTGAAAGCGCACACTTTTCAGACGTTCCTTTTAGAAGGCGTAACAGGATCAGGAAAAACAGAAGTTTACTTTGAAACCATCGATTTTATTCTTGAGACAGGGGGACAAGCCCTTGTGATGCTCCCTGAAATTGCCCTCAGCGCTCAGTGGTTACAGCGCTTTGAGGCAAGGTTTGGGTTTGCGCCTGCGGTTTGGCATTCGAATCTTCCATCTCGTCAACGAGACACAACCTTACGGAATCTTTTGAGGGGGGATATTCCCGTCATTGTGGGAACACGCTCCGCCCTCTTTCTTCCTTTCCTAGATCTTAAGCTTTTAATTGTGGATGAAGAACATGATGGATCGTACAAACAAGAAGAAGGTGTTATTTATAATGGGCGCGATATGGCCGTTGTACGCGCCCGCCTGAGCCAGGCTACGTGTGTTTTGGCTTCAGCCACCCCCTCTCTGGAGACGGAAATCAACGTGCTCTCTGGTAAATATCATCATATCCATCTGAGCACCCGCTATGGGGGAGCTTCCCTGCCAGATGTAAAGCTTGTAGATATGCGAAAAATTAAATTGGCGACCCAAACCTGGATTTCGCCCCCTCTTCAAACAGCTCTTGCGGAAACCCTTGAACGGGGAGAACAAGCCATGCTTTTTCTCAACCGTCGTGGGTATGCGCCTTTGATTCTTTGTCGCAGCTGTGGCGAGCGGGTGATGTGCCCTCATTGCAGCCTCAGTCTGGTGCAGCACAAATCCCAAGATAAGCTTCTGTGTCACCACTGTGGGTATACGAGGGCTCAACCCACCACGTGTCCTACTTGCCAAGAGGAAAACACCTATAGCGCCATTGGCCCCGGTGTGGAAAGGATTTATGAGGAGGTTCAGACCTTTCTTCCCCAAGCACGCTGTGCCCTTCTGACAAGCGATTATTTGACAACGCCTAAAAAAATAAGGGACTGTATCGAAAAGATTCATACCCATGAAATTGACATCCTGATCGGCACCCAAATCATGGCCAAGGGGCACCACTTTCCTCTTTTAACCCTTGTGGGGATTATAGATGGCGATAGCGCCCTTGCGGGAAGTGATTTAAGAGCCTCCGAAAAGTCCTTCCAATTACTCCATCAAGTGGCAGGAAGATCAGGGCGAGAAGACCGGCGCGGACAGGTTCTCCTCCAAACCTACCTGCCTGAGCATCCTCTCATGACGGCCCTTGTCCGCCAAGATAAAGCTCAATTTTTTGCCATTGAATCAGAACAGCGCTTGCTGCATGGCTTTCCCCCCTATGGGCGATTAGCAGCCCTGATTCTTTCTGGAAAAAAGAATGAAGAAGTGCAAAAAATAGCGCGCCTTCTGGCAAAAAACTTCCCATTAACCGACAAGGCCGACCTTCTCGGTCCCACACCCGCCCCTCTCTCTTATTTAAGAGGGCGGTATCGGTGGCGCCTTCTTGTCAAAACGGCTAAAGACTTTCTCCCGCAGCCTTTGCTCAAACATTGGCTTTCTGGCACACGGATTCCACCCTCTATCAAACTTCAGGTGGATATCGATCCGTATAGCTTTTTTTAAGAGTTTCTGATATTTTTTCATCGAGCTTTTATATTCGTAAAGAGGACGTCATGGCCGGCCATTCACAGTTTAAAAACATCATGTATCGTAAAGGAGCGCAAGATTCCAAGCGCGCCAAAGTATTCACAAAAATCATTCGTGAGCTGACAACATCTGCCCGTATTAGCCCGGACCCTGAATCAAATGCTCGGCTGCGCCAAGCCATCATTGCGGCACGCGGCGCAAATATGCCCAAAGACACCATGGAACGAGCCATTAAAAGAGGAGCAGGCGGAGAAGACACAACCGATTACGTTGAGGTGCGCTACGAAGGATATGGCCCCAGCGGCGTCGCTGTCATTGTGGAAGCCTTAACAGATAATCGCAACAGAACCGCAGGCGAAGTCCGGGCTGCCTTTACAAAATATGGGGGCAATTTAGGAGAAACCAATAGCGTTAGCTTTATGTTTGATCGTACAGGCATTATTCGGTATCCCAAGGGCAAAATTAATTATGAAGCTCTTTTTGAGGCATCTCTTGAAGCGGGCGCCCAGAACATCGAAGAAACGGATAAAGGCTATGAAATTGAGTGCACTCTCGAAGATTTTTCCACTGTTCGTGATCAATTGATTGCTAAATTTGGAGATCCAGAAAGTGCCGAGCTTGTTTGGAAACCCCAGACAACCGCCCTTGTTGACGAAGAAAAAGCGACATCCTTAATGAAGTTTATCGATGTTTTAGAAGATAATGATGACGTCCAAACGGTTTTTGCGAATTTCGAAGTGTCCGATGAGGTCATGGAAAAATTGGCCGGAAGTAAGTAGATTGGTTGTTTATATAAAAATTTTTCTTTTATTAGGAGTCTTGATGACCAATCCCGTCTGCGCAGAAAGTCAATTGATTACTCACGGCAATTTAGAGTTAGAAAACCATAGAGAGCGCCTGCAAAACACAGAATCACTTACCCTCTCTCTCGAAGAAGAATTAGCTCTTCTTCAGCAGCTGAACGAGTTTGATTTTGGACGATTCTTTTTGGAAAACAAAGGACTCAATGGATATTGGACGGCGTACATGATTATTCATGGGCCAAAAAAAGACTTAACCCATCCTTTAGAAAAATGGCTTCTGACAAGAGCTCCCATTATACGCGCCACACAAGAACGATTTAAAATTTTCCAATACCAGCTTCAAAAATACGTTCGCTCTCACACAACCCTTGCCGCTATCCCCTGTGGTTTAATGGATAGTTTACTGTTGCTCAATTATGACCAGGTTGAAAATGTTCATCTCATTGGTATTGATTTAGATCCCGAATCAATAGAACTCGCAAAGATCAATGCCCGACAGCACGGAAAAAAATTTACAGCTTCTTTCCAAGAAAAGGATGCTTGGGACTTATCCATCCATAATGAATATGATCTTGTCACAAGCAACGGTCTTAACTTCTATGAGCCCGATGATCAAAAAGTTGTGGCGCTCTATGGAGAATTTTATAAGGCTCTCAAACCTGAGGGAATTTTAATTACCAGTTTTCTAACGCCCCCTCCTCCTTTGTCTGCAGAATCGACCTGGAAAAATTTTGATATAAATGATCTAAAAAAACAAAAAGCTATTTTGGGAGATATCGTACAAGCTAACTTCCAAGCCTTTCGTACGGAGAGCCAAACGCGACAACAATTGGAACAGGCAGGCTTTAAAATTCTTGACGTGATTTATGATACTCAAGGCATGTTTCCAACAATTATAGCGCAAAAGTAATCCTTATGAGCACCCGCATCCTAGGCTTAGATCCAGGTTTACGTATTACAGGATGGGGCATTATTGATGTCGCAGGATCAGGCCTGACCCACGTGGATCATGGCATTGTGACATCTAAGGACGGAGAAGACCTTTCCTCTCGCCTCGTAAGCTTGTACAGTCAGCTTATTGACATCATTCAGCAGTATGCGCCCCATGAAGCAGCTGTCGAGGAAACATTTGTGAATAAAAATCCCTTATCTGCTTTAAAGTTAGGAGCTGCCCGCGGGGTTGTGTTATTGGCGCCTGCCTATGCGGGTCTATCGGTGGGGGAGTATTCCCCCAATAAGGTCAAAAAAAGCGTTGTAGGTGTAGGGCACGCGGACAAAACGCAAATCGCCATGATGGTAGGACGGCTTCTTCCCAAAAGTGGGGGTGTTACACAAGACGCCGCAGATGCTTTAGCTGTTGCTATTTGTCATGCCCACCACCGTACCTTTCAACAGAAAATAAGGATCTCTGAATGATTGCAAAACTCACCGGAATCCTTGATGTTTTAAACGATACCTCCCTTGTTTTAGATGTGAATGGGGTAGGGTACTTGGTGTCCTGTTCAAGCCGCACCTTAGGAAGCCTTGGCGCCAAGGGAGACCGTGTGGTGCTCTTCATCGAAACGGTCATGCGCGCAGAAAGCCTTCAGCTGTATGGCTTTGGAACCTCGGAAGAACAATCCTGTTTTCGCCTTCTCATAACCGTCCAAGGAGTTGGGATGCGGATGGCTCTTTCTCTTCTCTCTGCCTTCTCTCCTTCGGAAATTTATCATGCCATATCCGCCCAAGATAAAACTCTTCTGACACGCGCAGACGGCGTGGGTCCCAAGCTCGCAAGTCGTATTGTGACAGAACTCAAAGATAAAGTTCCGACAGGACTTGGGATTCCCTCAAATGTTTATACGCACCCCTCTTCCCTTGCGCCAAACCTTGAAGAAGCTATTTCAGCCCTTGTTAACTTAGGGTACAGGCGCCTGGAAGCGGTCACGGCGGTGAGCAAAGCGCAGCAGCACTTAGGCGAAGACGCTCCTCTTAATGACCTTATTCGTCAAGGGCTTAGCCTTTTGGCGAGGAGCGGCACATGACAGCTTCCTCTCCCCGCCTTCTTGCATCCGAAGAAAACACGGAGCTTTCCGAGCCCCCTCTCCGCCCTCAAAGGCTTGAAGAATTTGTGGGACAAGCCCAAGCGCGTCAAAACTTAAAAGTCTTTATTGAAGCCGCTAAAGTCAGACGGGAAGCCATGGATCATGTGCTTTTCTATGGCCCGCCGGGCCTGGGTAAAACAACCCTCTCTCAAATTATGGCGCGTGAGTTGGGCGTGGGATTTCGATCCACCTCGGGTCCTGTTATTGCGCGGGCCGGGGACTTAGCAGCTCTTTTGACAAACCTTCAACCCTATGACGTTCTTTTTATAGACGAAATTCATCGCTTAAGCCCTGCTGTAGAAGAAATCCTTTATCCAGCGATGGAGGATTACAAGCTTGATCTCATGATTGGAGAAGGGCCTGCCGCAAGGTCCGTTCAAATTGACCTTCCTCCGTTTACCCTTGTGGGGGCTACCACACGAACGGGCCTGATTTCCTCTCCTTTACGAGATCGCTTTGGAATCCCTGTGCGTCTGATTTTCTACACCCCCGAAGAACTCCAAGATGTGCTTTTACGCGGGGCGCGCGCCCTTCATATCGCGCTCTCTCACCCAGGTGCTATGGAAATCGCGAAAAGATCTCGTGGAACGCCGCGTATTGCCTTGCGCCTTTTAAAACGTATCCGTGATTTCGTCATTGTGGAGGGAGCTTCAGAGATTACAGCAAAGAATGCGGATGTTGCCTTACGGCATTTGGAAGTGGATACCCATGGCTTAGATTCCATGGATCACCGTTACCTCAAACATATTATCAACCACTTTGAGGGAGGGCCCGTTGGTCTTGAAACACTTGCCGCAGCTTTAGCAGAACAAAAAGATACTTTAGAGGATGTTATTGAACCTTATCTTCTTCAACAAGGATACATTCAACGGACACCCCGAGGGCGTATGCTAACTCCACGAGCCTATGAAGCGCTTGGACTTAAAGCACCACTCCTTTCTTCTCCTCAATCCCTTCCTTTTGAGGAATAGGTCCACACTCTTAATTTATTAAGATTAGATCAATAAAAAAATACTTTTCATTTTAAATAAATAATTAATTTTTTATTGTTATGATAAAAACAATAAAAATAATAACAATAAATATCAAACTTAAACAAAGGAGACTAAAATGAAAACGAAAATTATTGCAATCGCTCTTACGCTTGCTGCACTCGGTACTGTTGAAGCTTCAGCAGGAGCCATCTATGGGCCTAATGGAGCCATCGTAGGATACAACCACACAGGTATGAACACTGTGGGTGGTGCCTGGGCAGGATCTCTTGGCACGAGCTGGAAGTATGACTGTCGTTACAACTACTACGTTCTTGCTTACTAAAGAACAAAGAGGATTCTGCGCTCTCTCCCCATCTTGCTAAAGGATGCCGGGAGAGGGACGTAGAGCCTTTTCTTCTACATCACGTCGATGATTTTAACCCCTTCTGCAAACTGATGCCGAAACCATGTTCGTTGGCGTTTCGCGTATTGGCGCGTGTGGAGAAGGGTGAGTTTCTTTGCTTCTTCTAAGAAAGAATGGCCTTCAAGAAATTGGCGAAATTCCTTAAACCCAATCGCTTTCTCCGCAGTCACCGATACCGGATGTTCCATAAGGGACGAGACTTCCTCCAGAACCCCTTGCTCCAACATATGGTCCAGACGTTTTTCAAGGCGCGTATTCAGCTCTTCCTTAGGAACCCCAAAGAGGATTTTCTCAAACTCATAAGGCGGTGGCGTGGGTTTTTGAGATTGCCAAAAACTTAAAGGCTTTCCTGTTCCATAAAAAACCTCAAGGCCTCTTATGATACGCTGGCGATCATGAGGATTGAGACGTTGCGCAAGCGCTGGGTCAACAGCCACAAGATCCTCATAAAGGTTGCTTCGATTCTGCACATTCTTGCGAATTTCAGGGTCAAGGGGAGGCAAAACAAGTAGCCCGTCAAGAAGTGCTTTAAGGTAAAGACCCGTTCCCCCCACAACAATAGGTAAGTACCCCTGCGCATGTGCTTTTTGAATTTCAGGAAGAACAAGAGACAACCACCGTCCTGCTGAACAAGATTCGGACGGATCTAATAGTCCATAAAGACGATGAGGAATGGCCTGCTGCTCTTGCACAGAAGGTTGAGCTGTTAGAATTTCAAGACCACGATAAACTTGAAGGCTATCTGCATTTAAAATGATGCCGTTATGAGAGTGAGCAAGCTTTTGAGCATACGCCGATTTCCCACTAGCCGTGGGGCCTCCGACAACAATAACCTTACCCAAAGCTATGCAGAATACCAATGATGGCGCCACTCATGCAGCTGGCAATCGTTCCCGCAATCATGGCCTTAATCCCAAGAGAAATAATTTCTTGTTTACGCTCAGGGACCATCGTTCCTATCCCGCCGATTTGAATACCAATACTACTGAGGTTGGCAAACCCCGCAAGGGCATAGGTCATAATCAAGTCACTTTTTGTGCTTAAAACACCTTTGGGTAACTCCGCGAGCCCAATGAAAGCAACGATTTCATTTAAGATGGTCTTTTTTCCGAGAAGGGCGCCTGCTGAGATGGCTTCTTCCCAAGGGATGCCTAAAAACCACGCTAAGGGAGCCAATGCATAGCCCAAAAGGAGCTGCAAGGTTACAGGTTCATTTCCAAGGGGAGGAAGAAGACCTAATAAGGAGTTAACCAATGCTACGATCGCTAAGAAGACAATCAGCATGGCAATAATATTGATGTAAAGTTTTACGCCGTCAGATGTGCCTTGCGTAATAGCCTCCATAGACCCAGAAAACTGATAAGGGACAACAAGATGACCCGACGTCTCTTCTCCAATCTGAGGAATTAAAATACGAGAAATTGTAATGGCCGCTGGCACACTAATGATAGAAGCAGTCAGGATATGGGCAACAGGATCCGGAATGGTTCCCTCCAAAATCATGGCATAAATCACCATGATAGAAATAGAGGTAGTCGCCATTCCTGCGGTCATAACTGTAAAAAGTTCACTTCGAGTAAATTTCCCGAGGTAAGGCCTTACCAGAAGAGGGGCCTCTGTTTGCCCTAAAAACATCTTCGCAGCCGCACAGACGCCTAAAGCACCTCCCAGGCCAAGAACCTTTTGAAAGAAGGTTGAGAAAAACTTCACAACAAACGGCAGGATTCTCCAATGGAAAAGCAACATAGACACAGCGCTAATGACAATAACCATGGGCATGGCTTGGAAAGCAAAAATGAATGTGTTGGCGCCTTCTTTTGGAACAAAAGGAGACTCTCCTCCCCCTAAATAGCCAAAGACAAAACTTGTGCCTGCAGCGGTGGCGTCTTTAAGGGCCATGATTCCTCCGCCAATCCATAGAAAAGCTGAGCGAATAATTCCAAATTTTGTTACAAGAATAGCAAGAATAATTTGAATAGCCAGGCCCATGAGAGCCGTTTTAAAATTTACTTGGCGTCTATTTTCACTAAAAAGCCACGCAAGGAAGAAAAATAATACCAGGCCTGAGCAGGCCTGTAGGACAAGGCCCATGTTTGACATTCAATCCTCCGCATAATGTGTAGCTAAATTTCACAAAAACAGGTATCTCTAAAAGAGGATACGCAATGCATAAAACATGTTGGATAAGGATACAAGGCCTATTATCATAAACTGACAAGGAAATTGCAAAATTATTTCCCGATTTGTCATCCCCGACTTAGAAGTTCTTGATTTTCAAAGAAAATCTTAGCATTTCTAGCTCGGGGATGACAAGGATGGGGTGAGGTTTGCAATCCCCTCTTATACATTAAAAAGGATAACCATGGTTGGGAGTGAGATAATTGTAGGGATTCTGGGAGGGGCTGTCCTTGGGGGGGGTAGCATTTTTATTTATTTTCAAAGAGCCCTTTCATTCCTTGCTCAAGAAAAAACCCTTTATCAAGAACGCGCAAGTCGTCTTCCTGAAATAGAAACTCTTTTATCTCAACGTGAAGATGACCTTCGTCTTATGGGAGAAAGAAATGCAGAACTCAGGACGGCCCTCCAGCGCACAGAACAAGAAAGCAAAGAAAAGCTGGCTCTCCTCGAAAATATCCAACAGCAATGGGAAAACAAGTTTAAGGTTATCTCCTCCGAAGCCCTTTCTTTAACAAATAAATCCTTCTTAGAACTTGCGAATGCAACCCTTGAAAAATTCCAAGAGGCAGCTCAGCATGATCTTTCAAAGCGCCAGGAAGCCATTTCAGATCTCGTCAAACCGGTGACCGAGTCTCTCCAGACAGTAGACCAGAAAATTATCGAACTCGAAAAATCGCGTATGAGCGCTTATTCAGTTCTCAAACACCAAGTAAACGAACTGCTGTCCAGCCAGAATCAGCTCAAAACAGAAACAGCGAATTTAGTCAATGCGTTAAAAACTCCCTCTGTGCGCGGAAGGTGGGGAGAAATGCAGCTTCGGCGGGTGGTCGAGATGGCCGGAATGGTGTCCTATTGTGATTTTGAAGAGCAAGTTTTCTCTTCAGAAGATAACGTAAAGCTCCGACCTGATCTTATTGTTAACTTGCCTGGGGGCAAAAAAATCATTGTGGATGCAAAAGCCCCCCTCTCCGCTTATCTGGAATCTCTTGAGGCGAAAGATGAGACGTTGCGTCAAGAAAAACTTAAGGAGCATGCGCGACAGGTCCGCGCCCATATCCGCGCTCTTGCGAAACGGTCTTATTACGAACAGTTTCAACCCGCCCCTGAATTTGTGGTTCTTTTTTTACCCGGGGAAACATTTTTCAGTGCAGCCCTCGAACAAGATCCAAGCCTTATTGAGGCGGGGGTAGAGGATCGCATTATCTTGGCAACACCAACAACCCTCATTGCTCTCCTCAGGGCGGTAGCCTATGGGTGGCGCCATGAGCATTTAGCTCAAAATGCTCAGGAAATCAGCGATCTTGGCCGAGAGATTCACAAACGTCTTTCCGACATGGCCGATCATTTTGCACGGCTTGGAAGAAATTTAGGGGGCGCTGTTGAGTCATATAATCAAGCCATGGGAAGTCTCGAGCACCGCGTTCTTGTCAGTGCTCGAAAATTTAAAGAGCTCGGCTCTGTCTCTCATGCAGCTGAGATCACAGCCCTCGATCCTTTAGACCATATCCCGCGCGAGCTTCAAGCCCCTGAACTGAAAAAGGTAGGATAACCATGAAACATTTATTTTTCCTTTTCTTCCTCATTCCCTTCTCCTTACAGGCTGCGGTTCAAGATGTGTCGCGATCCTCTCAGTTGGATGTGAATGTGACTCTTTATCCCCAAGAGATGGCCCTTATCAAAGAAAAAAGGAAAGCTTTTGTAAAAGAAGGGATTAATAAGCTTTTAATCAAGGATGTGCCGTCGTCAATTCTAATGGACACCTTTCTGTTTCAAGTGCTTCCCCCCTCTCTTCCCTTAACTGTTTTAGAATACACCTTTCAAGCGTCCCATATTACGCGAGAAGAACTTTTACAACGGTCAGTGGGAGAGACGGTTCAGATTCTCGGCACCACTTCAACTTCACCCCCAACACCTGCAAAGCTATTAGCGCTTGATGGAGATGAGGCGATCGTTGAGGCAACGGACATTATTTTGGCTATCAAAAAAAATCGAGTCGCGTTCCCCCACCTTCCCTATACGCTTGTACCAGAGCCGCTGATTACCCTCAAAGTGACAGCGTCAAAAGAAGAAGACTCCCTCTTTGAAATGGGTTATCTCACAAAAGGATTTTCGTGGGAAGCAGCCTATACCATTATTGTGGGCTCAACAGGACAGCATCTTGACCTCAACAACTGGATTACCGTCCGCAATCAAAGTGGCGTTGATATTAAAAATGGCCACTTTCGTATTGCCCATACACAGCAGACAAACGAGCGGTTTTATGAAATTGAACACCCTATAAGTGTTGCTGATCAAAGCACGAAAAATATTTCTTGGTTTGCTGCCAGAAATCTAACACCAGCCAATAGCCTCCGCATTTACCCTAAGAACAACATTATTCTGAATGAAGAGGGGGTTGTGATGAAGCCTCCCGTTGAAACCTGGCTTTCTGTGAAAAACGAGGCTAGCAAAGGACTCGGCGTTCCCCTTCCGGAAGGCACAATTAAAGTGTTTAAGCGTAACCCTGATGGATCTCTCTTTTATATTGGGGAAAACAAAACATCTCCTATTTTGTTAGGGAAATCCTTGAGTTTACGCTTGGGAACCACGAAAGACATCACGGCTGAAATGCGGCAGACTGATTATCGTAAACTTGGCACGCACGTGGTGGAGTCTGGATATCGGCTTGATTTAAAAAATACAACCGACTCTCCCCAGCAAGTGATGGTGTTTCAAAATGTCTCCGGGGAATGGGTTATTTTAAGAGAAACCCACCCTCATGATGAAGAAGAAAAAAGACTGAAGTGGACGATCGCCCTTGCTCCTCAAGAAGACGTGAGCTTGCGGTATCGTATCCGCATGAATGTGCAGTAAATGCTGTTTAACCCTCTTATCAAAACCCTTCTTAATTCCCTGCGGGGGTTAAAGCAAGCGTGGAGGCATGAAAAAGCCTTTCGTCTTGAAGTTATAGGGTGTGGTGGCATCCTTCTTTTTATGTACCTGTGGGGGGGACCTCACCTCAATCAGCTCTTTGTTATCTTTGCCTTAAGTCTTATGCTCATGATCGAACTTCTGAATACAGGCATCGAAAAAGCAAATGATGCCTTTAAAACAACACCTGACCCCTTAATTCAATTTTCAAAAGACGCGGCCTCTGCCGCTGTGCTCATTTCCTTATTTTTAGTGGGTGTGTCTTTGCTCAATTTGATTCTGGGGTAGGGGTGTGGAAGACCTTGAAACCTTACGAAAGCGCCTCCTCTACCAAAGTCATCATCGCGGCATGCGTGAGCTGGATTTTATTTTAGGCCGATTTGCGAATCGACACGTCCCTTCCATGACTCAAGAAGAGCTGGAGCAGCTTGAAGCTCTTCTCGTGATTCCTGATCAAGAGCTTTATGGGTGGTTTTTTGAAAAGATAGAGGCCCCCACGGGACCACTTCGTTCATTAGCGTTGGCCATTCAGAAGGAATTTTCCTAGGGTGTGTTCTCTCTCCAGACATACTTCTAAGATTTTACATTTTCATAATACAGAAAGATTTATGTAAAGTAAATTCTGTCGATTGGCCATTTGAAAATATTTTTTGATTTTACAAAAGTATTTATATATCATGTAAATGTAAAATATTAGAATTATGTCTCTTATCTTCCCTGAACTTGCCTCTCCATTTTCACGATATTTTTTATAAAGAAGAAAAATATCGTAAAGATAAATGGAAGGGGCAGGAGATAGTGTCAACTATACTCAATCAAGTTGAATGTATGAGTTTTCTGGTTACCCCAATTTGTCATCCCCACGAAGGCGAGGATCCAGGAAACAGCTAGATTCCCGCCTACGCGGGAATGACACCACGAGGTGGGGAAAAAATATCCCATTTTCATTTTGATTGAGTATACCTCGAAGGGAAATGGCCATATTAACTTTAAATGCATACCCTCAGAAAAAACTTGCGCTTCTCCTATGATCAAGGCACAACACCTCTGATTACTGATAACCGGCTGATATCGACCTATGGCTTTTCTTCCCTCCTTTACTCCGCCCGCCCTTTTGACAGGCGTTGTCGATGGCTATGATACCTTGCTATTGGCAGAGCTAGCCCAGCGAGAACGCAAGCTCGTGTATATAGCTCGGGACGAGGCGCGGGCGCTCCGCTTGAAGGAACAACTTTCTTTTTTTGACCCCCTACGTGAGGTTCTTTTTTTCCCAAGCTGGGACTGTTTGCCTTATGATAGAACCTCCCCTCACCCCGATATCTTGGCACAAAGAATAGAAGCCCTGACATCTCTTACGACACAAGGAGAAACCTATCTTTTAATCACAACTCTTCAGGCCTTTCTGCAAAAGCTTCCTCCTTCTGATACTTTTCAGATGAGGACCTGGACTCTTACGGCAGGTGACACCATTCCCCACGAGACACTTCTCTCCTTTCTCCTTAAAAATGGATATGTACGGCGAGAGATGGTGCGCGAATGGGGAGAATTCGCTGTGCGGGGAGGGCTCCTCGATCTCTTTCCTCCTGGGTATTCCAAGCCTTTTCGGTTAGATTTTTTTGGCTCCACCCTCGAGCACGTCCGGACCTTTGATGCGCTCTCCCAGGTAAGTACGGGAAAAGTGACAAGCTTAATCCTGAAGCCCATGGGGGAAATAAATTTAACGCCGGAGACAATCGAGCATTTCCGAAAGGGATATCGGAATCATTTTGGAACACCCGACCCCAAGGACTCATTGTATTTGGCTATTTCAGAAGGACGCCCTTACGCGGGCTATGAACATTGGCTGCCTCTTTTTTATGAGTCCTTAGAAACGCTTTTGAGCTACACCCCGGGGGCGCTTTATTGTTTGGATGATCATCTGGAAGAAGCCCACAAGATTTATAAGGAGCAAATTCAAGATCACTATGAGACGCGTCTTCAGTTTCAATCTTTAGAAAAGCAAGGAATCCCTTACCATCCCCTTCCCCCTGAGCATCTTTATAGTGTGGAAAAGGAATGGGAAGCTCTTATTCCGCCTGCCCAAAAGATCAGATTTACATCCTTCTCCCATCCCGATGGGATTGAAACAGGCGGAAAAATAGCACCGTCCTTTGCAGTCAAGCATACGCCGCGCGACAATGTGTTTGAAGCTGTTAAAGAAACTCTCCAGACAGCACAAGATAAAGGAAGTCATAGTCTTGTGGTGGGCGTTACCCAAGGATCGGCGGAACGGCTCGCTCATATTTTGAAGGAACATCATTTCCCATCTTTACGCCCTGTTCAAAGTTTTGCTGAGCTGCTGAAAGACACCTCTCCTGCCCTTGCAACTTTTGAGATGGACCAAGGCTTCCAAGCCCCCGGTCTTCTTGTGATGACGGAAGAAGATATCTTAGGTGAGCGGATGGGCCGTCCCCTCAAGGCAAAAAAGCGCAACGATCTTTTTATTCAGGAGATCTCAAGCCTTCAGGTAGGGGATTTCGTCGTCCATGTGGAACACGGCATTGGGCGCTATGAGGGGTTGAAGACGTTAACAATTGGATACGCCTCCCATGACTGCCTCGAAGTTTGTTATGAAGGGGGCGATAAGCTTTACGTGCCCGTTGAAAACATTGAGGTTCTGTCACGATATGGAGCGGCTGAAACCCTTGCGTCTCTGGATAAATTAGGAGGCGTAGCCTGGCAAGCCCGCAAAGCACGCGTCAAAAAACGCCTCAAAGAAGTCGCGGATTATTTGTTGAAAATTGCAGCGGCCCGCAAGCTTCATCAGGCTGAGGTTCTTCACAAACCCGAAGGGCTTTATGACGAATTTGCAGCCCGCTTCCCCTATCCTGAAACGGATGATCAGCTGTCCGCCATTGCCGATGTGTTTGATGATTTGACCCAAGGAAAACCCATGGATCGCCTCATTTGTGGGGATGTAGGCTTTGGAAAGACAGAAGTGGCGATGCGCGCTGCTTTTGTCGCGGCCTCCTCTGGCAAGCAAGTGGCAGTTATTGTGCCCACTACCTTACTTGCGCGTCAACACTACCGGTCTTTCTCAACTCGTTTTAAGGACACCGGTCTTGCCGTTGCTCAACTCTCTCGTCTTGTGAAACCACAGGACGCGATCCGCATCAAAGAGCAAGTGGAAAAGGGAGACATTCAAATCCTGATTGGGACTCATGCGCTCCTTTCAAAATCCGTTGTATTCCATGATCTTGGTCTTCTTATTGTGGATGAGGAACAACATTTCGGGGTGGCACAAAAGGAAAAGCTTAAAAATCTTAAGGCAGACATTCATGTCTTAACCCTGACCGCAACGCCTATTCCGCGCACGTTGCAGATGGCTCTTTCCGGCGTGCGGGAGATGAGTCTCATTACCACACCGCCCCTCGACCGCATGGCCGTGCGCACCTTTGTCCTCCCCTTTGATGCCATGGTCATGCGCGAGGCCATTTTGCGGGAACAGTTCCGCGGGGGCCAAACCTTTTATGTCTGTCCTCGCATTACGGATTTGGAGAAGGTGGCTGAACGGTTGCGCCAGTTCGTTCCTGAAGTGAAATTTTCCATCGCTCATGGCCAGATGTCCCCCACTATTCTTGAAAATGTCATGTCTGATTTTTACGATGGGGCTTTTGATGTGTTGCTAAGTACCAATATTATTGAATCAGGAATTGATATCCCACGGGCCAATACGCTTTTAATCCACCGGGCCGATTTGTTTGGTTTATCCCAGCTCTATCAACTGCGCGGACGCGTTGGGCGCGCTAAGGTCAGAGGATATGCTTATCTCACCTATCCCGCAGGGCAAGTACTCTCTCAGGACGCACAAAAGCGCTTGGAGGTGATCCAATCCCTCGACAGCTTAGGGGCAGGCTTTACGCTTGCCAGCCATGATATGGATATCCGAGGAGCAGGAAACCTTGTAGGAGAAGAGCAATCGGGCCACATCCGGGAAGTGGGCGTTGAGCTTTATCAACACATGCTGGAAGAAGCCATCGCCTCCCTTAAGGCAGAAGGGGTGGGAGAAACTTATGTTTCTTCAGACTATGTCCCCCAGATCAGCCTGGGTCTTTCTGTTCTCATTCCTGAAAGCTATGTAGCGGATCTGGGCCTGCGCTTAAGCCTTTATAAACGGGTGAGTACCCTTTTAACCCGAGAAGAAATTGATCAGTTTGCGGTGGAACTTGTGGATCGTTTTGGCCCTCTTCCCCCGGAAACCAAAACCCTTTTAGAGGTGGTGTATTTAAAATCCCTCTCTCGCCAAGCCGGCGTGGACAAGGTGGATGTGGGCCCCAAAGGGGTTCTGATTTCTTTTTATCAAAATACCTTTAAAAACCCTGATCGCTTGATACACCATGTGGTGGAACAAAAAGGCACCGCTAAAATTCGCCCCGATCAAAAAATTGTGTACATGCGCTCTTTCCCAACCCCTGAGGCGTCTCTTTCGGGAACCGTCAAAATTTTAGAGGACCTTGTGTCTCTCGCGGGGTGAGGGGGGGCTGTGGGAGAAGAAGATCATGGGGTAAGGAACTAAGAGCAAAGAAAAACCCTCCCCGGTGAGGGGGAGGGTTTTTGATGTAATATCTAAAAATACTTGTACTTTAGAGCACGTGTATAATTAGTTTATTTTTTTCTCACAGCAGTTGGACCACTTGGAACTGGAATTTGATTAGCAGCAGTTACTGCGGAGTCAAGGCTATTTAAATCATTAACTAATGTAGCAAGACTCGCCATACCGGTATCATTTTGCTGTTGCGCTATAGTACCTGCAAAGATAGTGAGGGGCCCAGAAGCAGAACCGAGGTCAGTATCTAAGGTTGAAACAGCAGTATTCAGAGTAGTCCAAGCAGTTTCTGCATTCGTACATGCTGTTGCTTGTGGTGTTCCTGATGCTGGTGGATTGGTTTTGCAATTGTTAACATAGTTTGAAAAGCCAGAATTCGAAGCTAACAAAGTTTGAGCTGTTTGATATGTTGGGTTTCCTGTTGAACCTTTTGTAGCTTCATCTTGAACTTGGGTAATCATTCCCGGTATGCTCATTACAGCATTATAAGCATTAGCTGCATCTGTACATGTTTGAGAAGGCGTTCCAGTACAAGCTAGAGGAGCAGTGTCTCTCACTCTTGCTGCATCGGCTACCGATGATGTGAGCCCAATGAGAAGGGCTGCGTATACGATTTTATTCATTTTAGTCTCCTTGAGTTATCTGTTGTCTTATCCTAATAACAACTAGGACTAAGCCCATCTTGCCGAAAAATAGTTAATAATTTATTTACATCACATTATTTATTTGGTGGGGAGTGGTGGGGAGACGTTGCTTTTCTGGTTATCTTGTATTTCTGCTGTCATCCTGAGTTTAGTCCCGGGCGTAAGCTCAGGGAGGTTCGCCTCTCCCACAAGGGGAGAGGTAGGTCACACCTGAAAAACCTCAGCTGCTCAGCCGCCATGCTCTGGCTTGTTGGGAGTCGGGTAGGGCTCATCCATATCTTTCAAATGGCAAGATAGCTTATCAACAGTTAGTTTAATCTCTGAGCCCCCTGAGAAGACAAGGTGAATACAGTTGTCATTCTTAACATTATGAATGGTAAGGAGGTTCACGAGTTCGCTCTTATTATGCAAATCAAGACCCTTTTTCTGAACATCGGTGACATTGTGAAAGGCAAGACCCGCGGGGACACGGGTGTAACACGAGATACCCTTTTCCTGATCATCGGACTCGCATTCCCAGCAAAAGCGATTAGCAATCAAGTGAAAGTTCCCCCCTTCCTTGTCGTACTCGAGACCTGACAGAGGGACAAGGGCATCTTGAAGACAAGCTGCAATCACATGGAGGTCTTCTCCATCTTGGGCCATCATGCGTAAAGGTGTGTAAGTTGTCATCGTTTTCTACCTCGAGTTTTATTCATTCTGAGGGGAAGCGCATTAACCTTCCATCTGTCATCCCCGAGCTAGAAATGCTTTGTTTTCGTCAAGAAAAGATTTAGCATTTCTTCATCGGGGATCTTGTTGAAACAGCTCATTGCTTCTAGAAGATCCCCGATCAAGAAGTTCTAATATTTGCGTTGCAAATTAAGAACTTCTAAGTCGGGGATGACAAGTGGAGGAAGAATGTAATTCCTTTCCTCTGCTAAGTCTCTCTTTTATATATTATCTCACACGCTCAATGTCAGCCCCACAGGCCCGTAATTTTTCTTCAACTCGCTCATATCCTCGATCGAGATGGTAAACTCTATTAATAAGAGTCTCTCCTGTCGCCACAAGTCCCGCTAACACCAAGGAAACAGAAGCCCTTAAATCCGTTGCCATCACAGGCGCTCCTTTCAGCTGGGGAACACCGCGCACAAGGGCAGACGACCCATGAACCGTGATATTGGCCCCCATCCGACACAGCTCTGGCACATGCATAAACCGGTTTTCCCAAATGGTTTCTGTAATCATCGCCGCCCCTTCCGTGAGACTCATCAGGGCCATCCATTGAGCTTGAAGGTCTGTTGCAAATCCCGGGAACGGTTCTGTCATCATATCCACCCCTTGAAGACGCCCAGAAGGACTCTTAACCAAGAGGGAGTCCTCATCTTCTTCCAGATCAACACCAGCTTGTTGCAACAGCGCCGCAGCGGTGGGAATAAGAGAAAGGGAGGCTCCTTTAAGGCGTAGGGAGCCTTGTGTTAAGGCCGCTGCCATGGCATAGGTTCCCGCCTCAATGCGGTCCGCAATAACCTGATGGGTCGTCCCTTCTAAGCGATCTACTCCCTCAATGATCAGGGTATCTGTCCCAATCCCAGAAATTTTAGCGCCCATTCCATTCAAACAATGGGCAAGGTCTCCTATTTCAGGTTCGCGCGCCGCATTAATGAGCCGTGTCTCCCCTTTTGCAAGGGTGGCAGCCATCAAAAGATTCTCGGTTCCTGTTACAGAAATAAGGGGGAAGGTGAAGGTGGCGCCTGTCAAGCCCTTCGGCGCTTTGGCTTGGATATAACCCCCGTCAAGGGTAATCTCTGCTCCTAAGGCCTCGAGTCCTTTGAGATGAAGATCGATAGGGCGCGTTCCAATGGCACATCCCCCTGGAAGCGACACATGGGCTTCTCCAGCGCGTGCCACAAGAGGCCCAAGAACAAGAACAGACGCGCGCATTTTTCGCACCACATCATAGGGAGCGGTTGTGCTCGAAAGATCTTTCGCACACAGGGTCATCTGATGAGAATCAGTCCCCTTTTGAAACTCAACAGCGACCCCAAGCTGGGTTAAAAGCTCGGCCATACTCGTCACATCGGACAAATCGGGAACATTGATCAACTGAAGAGGTTTATCTGTGAGAAGACAAGCTGCCATTAAAGGAAGGGCCGCATTTTTTGCGCCACTAATTCTGATCTCACCCGAAAGAGGAGCTCCCCCTCTTACCCTAATTTTATCCATTTGATTTTTCCATCACTTTCGGCAAAGTTACCCCTTTTTGCCCCATATATTTTCCATGTCGATCTCGATAGGACACTTCACAGATGCCCTCTCCCTTTAAAAAAAGGAATTGGCACGCCCCTTCATTGGCATAAATTTTAGCGGGAAGGGGCGTTGTATTTGAAAACTCTAAGGTCACATGCCCTTCCCACTCGGGCTCCAGAGGCGTTACATTCACAATAATGCCACAGCGCGCATAGGTAGATTTTCCAAGGCAAATCACAAGTACATCGCGGGGAATACGGAAATACTCTACTGTCCGCGCTAACGCAAAGCTATTGGGAGGAATGACACAGACCTCCCCTTTACGGTCCACAAACCCAGCCGCAGAAAAATCCTTTGGGTCAACGATCGCATTATCCACGTTCGTAAAAATTTTAAACTCATCGGAAACACGCGCATCATATCCATAGGAGGACAGCCCATAGGAAATAACCCCTTGTTTTTCTTGATGTTCAACAAAGGGCTCGATCATTCCTTGACGGGCATGGGTGCGAATCCAGGTATCTGGTAAAATGGCCATGTCTCTTTATCCTGAGCTTAAAGCGTTTACGTCTTTTCTAGAACAAGACGCCCCTTACCACAAGAGGAGAGTGAACTTATGTCATATGAAAATAAATTTCTTGAAAATCTATAGAAAAAACATGATACTATACATCTATAATAATCAAAGAGAGGGGTCTATGACCGAAAGTGAAGTCAGGAAATACGTCCATAAACTTCGTCGCTTTTACACGGATGTTCTCATCTATGGCGTTGTCAACTTAGGCTTAATCCTTATTTGGGCAATTTCAGGAGCAGGGTATTTCTGGCCCATTTGGGTTATTATTGGCTGGGGTATCGGCTTGGGCGTACATGCTTTCTCCTTAGGCCTCATTCCTCAGATGAATGCCATGATTCCCTTCATGACTGCTGAATGGGAAGACCAAGAAGTTCGTCGCTTGATGGAAGCCGGTCATACAGAAAATGGCAAGGAAGAGAAAAAGGCGGGACCAAAAACAGAAATGAAAATCGGTGTTCCTTCTGCACCTAAAAAAGTGATTCGAAAGAAAGCACCTCCCAAAAAGCCTGCTCCTCCTAAAAAAGGGTAAGTGTTAGTCCGAGCTTAAAGCTACAAGCTTACCTCTGCTTTGGATAAGAAGATATTCTGCCTCTTTATCATCCCCCGCCTTCGCGGGGAATGACAAGGAAGAAATTTCTAGAAAGTTAAAAATTAGTTTCCTTATCCAAAACTCACAAGTTTATTCAAGGAGCGGATTAACCCTTGTCGTTCGTCCTGACCCAGAGCCCCAAAAAAAGTTTCATCAATTTTTTCCACAATAGGAACAAGTGTTGACGCTAATTTCTTGCCCTGTGGCGTTAAGTGAACCCACTTTGCACGTGTGTCTTGCTGACTTTCTTCGCGACTCATGTACCCCAGACTCACAAGTTTTTTCAGCGATTTTGAGACCGTCATTTTGTCGAGCTTAGAGAGACGCGCAATGGCAATTTGGGTGGGACGTTCCTGATGCTCCTCAAACCACAAAAGAACCGCCATAATAACAAATTGGGCGTGGGATATATCATAAATATCCAGGGTTTTTTTAATGACTCTCTGCCAGGTCACAGTCGTTTGCCATAGTAAAAAGCCAGGGCTATCTTCAGGCGCCTCAAATCCAAAGGAAGAGGAGTTAGGATTTTGGGTCACTTTCTATCCTTATATAAGTAGCGACGGTGTAAAGCTAAGAGAATAACATTTGTTTTATACCTACAAAATGGCCAATCGGGAAATTTGTTTTTATAAAAAAGCTATCCTAAAATGCATAATGATAAAATCAAATTTTTGTGCCTGGGCCTCTTCAAGTTGAAAGTATGTACGGTGTTGCTACCTCCTTCTTGTCATCCTCGCGAAAGCGGGGATCCAGAATAACAGTTGTCATGCTGAACCTTTAGTCCCGGGCTTGACCCGGGGTCATTCAGCATCTTTTTGTCAAAGAGATCCCGAAACAATCCACGATCGAAGTCGAGGACATGGTTCGGGATGACAGGATAGTTTACCCCTGGATCCCCCGCTTTCGCGGGGACGACACATGTGAAAAAGAAACTCCCTCTCTAACGCTATCTAAAAGTGAGAGGTCTTAAAGCGACGTCTTCCTCTCTTTTTCTCTCGCTAAAGCCACTAAGGCCTCCATTTCGTGAGGAACCGTAGCGGCCACGTTTTGGGCCACGAGCTTGATCCACAAAAATTTAAGAGGCCCTGTCACAACAAGGGTATTGGTGAGACGTACGCCTGTGGAGGTTTCTTCCAGCTCATGGGTATCGTACATTTTTACCCAAAAAAAGGGGGTACAATCTGTAAATTTTCGCCCCTCTTCAATCTTCGTAAGGGTAATTTTAACAGCTCTTACACCCTTAGGCTTTAACATAAAATGATTTCCGACAACAAACGGTCCTTCCATTGTGCAATAGTCCAGATCGTCATGCCACTGCGGCCAATTGTTTACATCTGTCCAAAGTTGCCAAATGATGTCTCGTTTGATGGTGTCAAAAGTCTTACTGTAGGATCGTATCCACATAGAAGCCTCTCATATATTAACTATAGTTATTATATATGAGTTTATAATATGATCAAGGCATTTTCTCCGCTATCCGACAAGCGGTCTTATGCCAATTATGGGAAACAAGCGCTCTTCTCCCCCGTATCATTCTCTGGGAGAGCTTTCTGCAAATAACTTATCAAGGTATTGATGGATTTTGGGGATGAAAAATGAGCCTTAAAATATTGATAGCCATTTTCACCTAAAAGAGATCTTTCCTGTGGTGTCATTTTATATAAACAAAGGACTGCCTCTGCCAAAGCATCCGCATCCTCCGCTGGACAAGCTAACCCAGCCTTAGCTTCTTCCACGATGCGGGCCGTTTCCCCATTTAAGCTAGCTATTATTGGCTTTCCTGCCGACAAATAGCTTTGCAGTTTGCTGGGTATGGTTGCAGAAAGCGTTGAATTATCCCTGAGGGACACCAGTAAGGCTGATGAAACGGCAAAGAGGGACGGCATCTCTTCAGAAGACAACTGTCCCGTCATAATAACGTTGGTAAGATGTCGACGCTTAATATCAAGAGCAATTGACGTAAATTGACTCCCGCTCCCAATAAGATAGAATTTGATGGTTGGATAGGCTTGTAACTTCTCTGCTGCGGCAACAATAGTTTCACAAGATTGCGCTGACCCTATGTTCCCTGTAAAAAGAATGGAAAAATGGGTTTCGATGTCCTCTGCTATCTTATGTCTTTTTGTAGATAAAGCATCAAGAGCCTTAAAATCTTCTGAAGAGTTGGGGCAAAAGAAAATTTTTTCTTTATTTTTCACTAACCGGTCTATAAAAGGCCGAAACCCTTCTGACTGAATTAATATAGAAGTCGCAGACGCATAAATATAACGTACAACTCTTTCCACGATCCAGAGAAGCCAGCGGTTTTTAACAAAGCCAGTAGCTTCTAATGACTCAGGCCACAAATCCTGCACCCAAACAACCAGGGGTGCGCGTTTCAATTTTGCTAGAAAAATGCTTGGTAATGCTTGGAGTAAGGGGGATGTGGCATAAACAAGAATAACATCGACCTTCCGACGCCTCAGAGAAAAAGGAGCTATACAGTACCCCGATAGTATAAAGGATAGGTAATTTAAAAATAGGCGCTTAGCAGAGCTATTCCCACGTGGAAGAAGAGGAATTCTCAGAATATCCACCCCTAAATATTTTTCCCGCTGAACACCTAAAGTCCTGTACCCCTGAAATATTTCACCACCTGGATAATTAGGTTTTCCTGTTAAGATTGTGGGCTTTATACCCTTCTTAGAAATAGCTTGAACGACGTCATTAATTCGAAACTGTTCAGGCCAAAAATACTGTGACCACACCAAGAGGTTCATGTCATAATAACCTTAAGAAAATCATCTGCTGACCTAACTACCACGAGAGATTCAGAAACTCCCAAAAACCGACGAACAGCACGAGCAATTGACACGGGAGAGGCGGGATCAAAGGTTTGAACAGGGGTAGCTACATCTCGTACAAAATCACGTTCTGAAGCAAGGATGGGGATTCCATGTTGAGTCGCTTCAATTAAGGGTAACCCAAAGGACTCGGTAAAAGAAGGAAAAATCAAAGCTGAGGAAGATTGATATAAATTAAAAAGGGCTGGTGTTTCTATCTGTTCAAAATTAACAATATTTAAGCCTAACTCGTTAATATTCTTCTCTATTTTATTCGCAAGCAGAGGATAGGATTTAGGCGACACTGTTAAAGCTAAAGAGGGTGTTAACCCTTCATTGTTGAGTAAGCGCCAAGCTTCCAACAAATTAAGGTGATTTTTGTGCCCTTCACCACTTGCTACATAAAGAAAATCGAATTTTTTTTTGTTTTTCCCTTTTTTAGGTAGCCCTGCTACATCCTGTGAAGGAGCGAAGGGAGATATAATAACATCAAGGTCATGCCTTAAATATTTTTTTGCCGCTAGGGCCATAGACGGAGTTTGCACAATATAACAATAAGCGCTTCTTTGAAGCCTTTTTACCCATAGTCGCTCAATAAAAATCCTTATTTTTGTTTTAAGAGGAGCATCCACAAGCTTGTTTTTCTCAAGCAAAATACGATTCTGTAAAAAAATGACAACACGCCCCCCAACAGGAAACAACGGGGGCAATCCATGAAGACATAACACAGTATCTGTGCTTTTAGCCTTATACCACACTCTCCATTCGGCTAAAAACCTTGAAAAAATGGTATTTCGAACATAATGCTTAATGAGAGGCGTGGATAACTTTAAGGATTTTGTCCGTTCGTCTAATTGTGCCCACCGAATAGAACACTTTTTAGTACTTAAAATCTCCCTTAGAAGTACAAGTCCTCCTCCAGTATGAACATTTGGTGCATGCAGAAGTAAAGAGTTTTGAAAAGGTGGCATCTAATATCCCGGGGGTAATTTTATAGTCTCTAACAACTGCAGATCCATAAAGCGCCTTCATTTTACCTCTAAGCTCAAAGATCGCCAGGCCTAACTTTCAAGTGAGTGCGTCCCAAAATATTTTATGTCCTCTAATAACCAAAGACCGAGACTTTTGTCTGTGAAAAGGTTGTCGCCTTCTGTACACCCTTCATTAATAACTTCAAGGGGAGGCGGAAAATTAAAGGGGGGCAATTGCATATTAAGAGGACGCCAAAATAATTCATTCCCCTGTTCATCAATGAGGTCAGAGTTTTTATCACGATCAGTAAATGTGGTTGTAAGTAAATATTTTGCACCCGATCGTTTGAAGTTAGCAATTATTTTATGGGCATCCGAAAAGCTCAAATGCACCAAACAATCTCTAGAGAAAATCAGGTCAGCTTGGGGAAGCTTGTCTGTGACTAAGTTTACATTTCGAAAGGAAACTATAGAGCTCCCAAATTCTTTGTTGTTTTTCTCTATGAGCTCTGGAACAATATCGACACCCGTATATTTTTGGACGCCCAAATCAACAGTGCGCATCCAGTGCCAATCCCCACAAGGAGCATCAAGAAAAGTAGAAATGTTATAGGCCTTAACAATCTTAGGAATTTCTTGCCGAATAATAGCAGATTGAATAAGATTCGACCCTTCTCCAGAGCGCGATTCTTTCCCACCAAAGGTATTCTCTCGATAAATTTGTGTAAATTTATCTTGGAGATTGGTGTCAATGGGGTGGATATTAGTATCTTTTCGTAGTGAATTCTTATTTTCCGCTTGTACAGATTGTTTCTTATAAGACAAAAAATTAGCTATATTCTTTAAGAAAAATTTAGCTTTTTGAGGTATAGCTGCTTTCATTTTGTGTAAACTCCTCACTATATATAATGGTTGCTTGGCACCAGCCAGCTCATTTGCACGAATAGCTGCATTTTCAAATCCTCTGATTTGGCATGCATGAGCTATTTCCAGGTAGCTAGACTTTAAGTCTTTTTTCGTGGCCCGCATAATTTCATAGGGGTCAAGTTCATTTATGAAACTTTTTATTAAGTCATCACATTCTTGTTTGACAATAGAAGGAATAGACAAGCTCCCCTGGTTCGCATGACTTCTTGCAAAAACAGTCACCTGTGGAACGTATATAAATTTATATTTTTTTGCTAAATGGAACCACAAAGCATAGTCTTGGGTTGTCCTCAGGGTTGGGTTAAACACCCCGCATTCTTCAAAAGCGATTTTAGGAATCAAGAGAGTACACCCATGCAACCGGTTTTCAACAGTAATCCAATAGCGAAAATCTTCGTGACGGATAGCTTTCAACCTCTCTAATAAAGAATCCGATGGATTTTCAGTAAAAACCCTGTAATCAGAATAAAGAATGGTCTTATGATCGTAGCGTGATATTTCTAAAATCTGGCTTTCAATTTTGTCAGGAAAATAAAGGTCATCATGACTGAGCCATGAAAAATAATCGCCTTTCATTTTGCTAATACCAAAATTAAGGGCTGTTGCTACGCCACCATTTTCTTTTTTATAATAAGAAATCTTATCCCCGTAACCTAGGGCGATTTTCTCTGTCTCCCCTTGGTCATTAGACCCGTCATTCACTACGACAACTTCTAAATTTTGATAAGTTTGGGCTAAGGCGCTGTCTATAGCCTCACTTAAATAGTCTGACCCATTAAAAACGGGAATAATTATTGAAACAAGTGGGGTAGGATTCTTTTTATTCATTTAAACACCGGAACATTTTTTAAAAATAACTTCATCAGAAGATGTAATCTTGCCCGCTTTCGCTTCACGCACCTGAAAAGAGCGAAAAAACACACTCAAAGGTGTGGGAGTTTCCCAAGCCCCAATTTCTTTTGGAGACACTGCATCTAAGGGTTCAAATGTAAACGTATAAAGCTGCTTTTTTGTAATCAACCCATCAGGAATCTGCAAAATTTCTTGATTTTTTTCAGCAGTGAGAAACAAAACACCAAGTTCATGGTTGTTTAATAAAACCCGAACTCTTTGAAGAGGATGTTGTTCGTTTATTAATGGACTAAGCTTTAAGCAAAGTTCATAGTCCTTGCCGTCTATACCAGACATATTAATAAAGATCTTAGCTGCTTTATCTTGCAGCCACGCACCTCCATCACAACCAGCGGTAAGCCACGCTGTGTCTATAAAATGGGGAAAATGAGTAAGTTCCACACCAACTTGATAGTCATAATCAGCAGATCGAGATTGCTTCTCGGCAGAGCTGTAATTAAAAATATCTTTATAAAAATTATTAATTTTTTGCGCGCACTTTTCTTTATCTGCTTTCTCTTGGATAGTGTCCCAATTTAATGCTGAAGCTTGATCAACAAGCACATCGTCTTTTAAAGCCACTTTTAAGGCTGCAACGATACCATCAAAATTATCAGGAGAAATGATAGAGCCAGAGACTCCATCTTCAATCCATTCATTACAACAAGAGGTGTTTGTTTGAATAGGAAAAGCCCCCATCGCCATAGCTTCTAAAAGAGAGGTACTAATTCCATCAGACCTAGATACAGAAAGATATATGCGTGCTTGGCTAAAAAGCTCTAAAATTTTAAAATAATCTTGTGTATGGGGTAGCACATCAATAGAAATATTTAACTTTTGCTTTATTTTTATTACTCTGTCTCGAACATCCGATGTCCACACAGAATAGAGAAGAACTTGATAGCCTTGCAATAAAGGAGCGCATTCTTCAATAGCATCTAAAGCTATTAGAGCCCTCCCTGCAAAGTTTTGATATCCTTTTATCATGATAAGTTTACGAGAAGACGGTTTAATTTTTGCTCTTAAAGTTTTAGCAAACTTTGTATCTATACCGCCCGTATTTGGCATAACGGGAAGAACATTTCCTGTATATCCAAGTTCTTTTACAATTTCTACATCTCTCTGACATTCACAACTATAGTAATCTATATTTAAGAGCAATTCTTTAATGATCTGCAGATGATCAGGATCATCTTTGTAAAAATAAACGTCACTTCCCCAATTTGTTGCAAACCACAAAGGAAACTTCCTGTTTTTATATAGTTTTTTGGTAAATAGCACATTATAACTACAAGTCTGAAACTCCAGAGAATGAATTAAATCCGGCTTAACTTTACGAATAATTTTTTTAAGAGTATGTGGCCCAAAAGATTTCATAACTAACGATGTCGTATTACCAAATCGACGCAATTCGGAGAATTTCTCTTGTACTCGCGCCTGTGACATAGGAAAATTATAAGCAAATCGCAACTTAACATTCTTGTTTTTTACTTCCTCTAAACCATATTGAGGCGCAATAGAAGAAAAAAATGATTTAATAAATCTTTTTGTGTCTGTAAAGAAATAAGATCTATAGGGATAAAACACTTCGAGCTTATCAAACTCTTCATGTGGCTCTGTGGCGTAAGGAGCCGCTAAATAGATCTCATAATCGTTTCTTGAAACTTGATTAATCCAACGAACAGAATGAATACTATCCGGGAAAGCAACAAACAAAATCTTTTTCTTTTTTTGAACAATATTTTTAATTTTTTTCTTTATTTCATTTATAAATTTTTTTGAAACGGGAAGAATATCTAGCTCTTCTTTTATTTGATCCCTCATCATTTCGAGTTCTTCCACAAAAACCATAAATTTAATATTACCAGAAAACGCCTTAATGTAATAAGCTAATAAGTCATTAAACCCTTTTCTATGAAAAGCATAGAACTCATGATCTTCAGAAATAATCTTACTAATATAATATCTTAAGGAAAGTATGATATCTTTCGGACTTTGGTTTTCTAAATGGTTTTCAGTATGAGTTCTTAATAAACATGTAATATCCTTAATACCAGCAATTTTATATGTCTTCGAAATACGACGCCACATATCTGTATCTTCAAAGCGGTGCATATCTTCATCAAATCCACCAAGAGTCGCAAAAACATCTTTCCTTACCATCACGGTTGGAAGTGTTATTGTGGTGTGAACAAAATAGGCAATTTTACGATAGATCCAGCCAGAAACATTCGCTCTATAGTGGTTTTTCAGAATATTGCCATGCACATCCATACAATCTGCAGAGGTATAAACCATAGAAAAGTTTTTGTTTTTTTCTAAAAAATATACTTGTTTTTCAATTTTTTCTTTATAGTATAGGTCATCTGAATCTAGGAAAGTAATGTAATCTCCTTTCGCATGACTTAAGGCCAAATTTCTTGCGGAGGATCTACCTTTATTATCCTGATAAATATAAATAATTCTTTTATCATCAAAAGATCTTACTACTTCTTCTGTTTTATCTTCAGAACCATCATCAACTATTATAACTTCGAAATTTTCATAGGTTTGGTCAAGCAGACTTTGGATAGCCTCCTCTATAAATTTTTGACGATTATAAGTTGGAAGAATCACACTTACTAAGGGAGATCTTTTGTATAAGTCCATCTAAAATCCTAATCTTTAAGGCGCTATAAAATTCCACCCAGAAACTTTTTTGTTTTTTTTAAACACTTAATGGGCAAACGGGCATTCAAACTCTCAAGATGGACTTGAATCTCTCGCAGTTGAGCTTGGGTCCTTTGCAGCTCCTGCTCAGCTTCCACAAGAGCAAGCTCCGAAGGAAGGGGTCGCCGCAAATCAGACATAGGCGTAGAAGTTATTAAACTTTTTTCTTTAAAGTTACGTATAGCAAAGAAAGCACCAAACGGCTCCTCAAGCGCGGTATTATGATGATCCACTCTATGAAAAGTATTACAAATATAGAATGACCAGCCTCCAGGAAAATCTTCAGGAAGCCATCCAGAAAGATGTTCTTGGACAGGCCCCCCTGATAATCCCCAACCATCCTTTTCACCTTCACCAATGGTTTGAGGAAAAAAACCCAGGGGAGTAAAAAGAACGATTTGCTCTCTAGCAACCCTCTCACATTCTTTAATGATTTGAAAACCTTCTTCTTTTTCAATGTGTTCTATAACATCCAAAAGGAAAATGCTATCAACAGAATTATCTGTCAATCCCTTCAGAAATGCTAACGCCCCTAATTGGAAAACTAGAACACTTTTATCATCCGCATGTCGATGAGTAAGAATATCCGTATATTCCTTCCATAGGTCCACCATAACATGAAGTTTTGGGCGAAAGTAATTCATCGGCATAATACCGCAACCGATATCAACTACTATTTCTGTTTCTTTAACTTGTTTTTCAATTTCACTCAACAATTCTTCCGGAGACTCGAGGTAGTGATTATTGTATATCAGTTCTTGAGATTCATTCATGCACATTTTTCCTTTGGAGGATTGTAACACATTGCATAGTCAATTTTAAATGTTCCAAAAACATTTGTTTCTTTTTGAACGCATTTTAATTCAATAAGTGCATCGTACCATCTTAACTGTTCATGATTAGGTAACGATCCAACTGTAATAGCAACTGTCATAAAATAAGTTCCTGTAACTAAAAAAGGGAATTTAAATTGAAATTCTGCGATAGAACTCTCATTTGAGAGACAATTTAGCTCTATCTTATAATCAAAACCATTGCAACCAAAAATATAACGCCCTTGAGAATCCATCAATGCAATACAAAGAGCAATATTGTTTTCCAGATTCTTACTTATAATCAGCTCTTGAGTCAGCTCTCTATCCCAAGAAAAAGACCCACGAATGGTCACTTCTTCTCCACCAGAAAATATAGTTGAGTGTTCCAATCCCTCGATTTCCAACCAGTGTAACATTGCCCCTCCATGCCCAAAATTATTAGGAGAATCATGGAAAAAATTATCAAAAAACAGAACGTTTTTTTCTTTTTCTACCGGAAAGACACCCTCTTCTGGAGTAACTACTGGATTTGCTTCTATGGGAGTTAAATTACTTTCCTCATGCCTTTGATTTGGAAACAAAAGGCTAAGATACTGAATGGTTGCGGTATTAGCGTCCCCGATATATTTTATTTGTCCTTTATCTAGGAAAATACCCTTCTCACAAAATGAGCGCACGAGCTCAGTTGCATGAGAAACAAAAAGAATTGTGACTCCACTGTCCTTCATTTCTTGAAGACGCCTAAAACATTTCAGCTGAAACCGCGCATCACCCACAGCCAGCGCTTCATCAATAATCAATATCTCTGTGTCCACAGCGGCTTGTACAGCAAAAGCAAGCCTCAACATCATACCACTGGAATAAGTTCTAACAGGCTGCTCCACATGAGTCCCGATATCAGCAAACGCTAGGATTTCATCTAATTTTTTATCTGTGGCTTCTCGTGATAAGCCCAGCAAGGCAGCATTTAAATAGACATTTTCAATTCCTGAAAAATCTGGATTAAAGCCTGAACCTAATTCTAGTAAAGCCGCAACACGTCCATTAACATTTACATTGCCAGTCGTTGGGGATAAAGTTCCTGTAATAATTTGAAGCAAGGTACTTTTACCACTCCCATTTTGCCCCATTATCCCAACTGTTTGGCCCCGCTCAACTTCAAAATTAATATCTCGGAGAGCCCAAAATTCATCATAATAAATCTTTTTATTATTCAAAAGCTTGGGGTAGAGCATTTGCTTTAAACGATCAGCTGGCGTTTTATACATTTCAAAACACTTGCTCACATTTTCAACTTGAATGGCGATATTGTTAGAGGACATCCGCAAATCCTCGCCTTGTTTTCTGAAAACACCAAAAGCCCACCCATGCAATCAAAACGCTAAAAATCGTATAAGAGATCAAGCGATCCCAGTCTGGGATCTCTCCAAACAGCAAGACCTTACGAGATTGCTCAATGATTAAGGTTAAGGGATTCAACAAAATTACGGTTTGCAATTTGGGAGGGACCATAGATAAGGGATAAAATACAGGTGACACAAACAATAAAATTGCAGTGATAAAAGCAGTTATTTGACCAATATCCCGAAGATAAACTCCGAGAGCAGCCAAAATCCAAGAAATTCCAAGTGTGGTTAAGATTAAAGGGAACAAAATGAAAGGGAAGAACACAAGGGTCCACGAGATTGACCCTGAAAACAACAGTTGAATAACCAATAAAATAAAGAGACTTACGACCGCATGGAACAAAGCAACTCCCATCGCCACACAAGGAAGAATTTCTAAAGGAAATATAATTTTCTTAACATAATTCACATTATTCGTAACCAGTGAAGGCGCACGATTGATACATTCTGCAAACAAAGCATGAACGATTAAGCCAACGAAAAGAATAATAGCAAAATCAGCCTTATTTTGAGACGTGTTTATACCCCACTTTGCTTGAAAAACAACAGAAAAAAAGAATGTATAAACGGCCAGCATAAGCAAAGGATTAATAAAAGACCAAGAAACGCCAATAACAGACCCTGTATAGCGTCCCAATACCTCTCGTTTGGTTAAATCAAAGATAAGTCGACGATTAATATATAAGCTGACTAACATTTGTATAAACGTTAAGCGATTTTTTCTAAGAGAAATCATTTGAACCACACCAAACGGTTAACATAATCGACATAGCTCAAAACGATATGAAGAATTTTCTTTGATACTAATCCTGCATCATAATCAGAAATGAGTTTATGTGAGCGTTTGTCGCTTTTTGGCTCTTTTGTTAAAATCTTCACAGCATCTAATATCCGCTCAGCCTTAAAGGAGCTCATAATTAAAGTTCCTTCATCCATTCCTTCTGGTCTCTCGTGTGTATCGCGAATATTAATGGCTCTTAAATTCAACAGCGAAGACTCTTCCGTGATGGTGCCGCTATCTGACAAGACGCATTTTGCTTCCATCTGGAGCTTGATATAATCTAAAAAGCCAAATGGTTTTAAGAACTTGATTTTTGAACTTAACTCGTTTTCTCCCAGTTTTTCTAAGTTCTTTCTTGTGCGAGGATGCGTAGAAACCACAATAGGCATATCATATTCTTTTACTAAGGCCTGCAATGTATCTAACAAATTTTGTAACTTTTGGGGGTTATCAACATTTTCCTCTCGATGAGCACTTACTAAAAAGTACTTTTGCGGCTGAAGGTCGAGCTTTGTCAATATTTGAGATTTTTCTATGTTTGGCATAGCATGGTTCAATATCTCATGCATATGCGACCCACTCTTCATAATTCGATCTTGTGGAAGCCCTTCAGCTATAAGATAGCGACGCGCATGTTCGGTAAGAACAATGTTAATGTCACTTAAATGGTCAATGAGTTTGCGATTTATTTCCTCAGGAGTACGTTGATCAAAACACCGATTTCCAGCTTCCATATGAAAGACCGGTATTTGCCTCCGTTTAGCCGCGATCACTGAAAGGCATGAATTCGTGTCCCCATATATCAATACGGCTTGAGGACATTCTTTCTCTAAAACGTCATCGGTTCTCTCAATAACACGGGCGATTGTTTTTGCAGCATTGCTTTCCGCAGCTTCTAAAAAATAATCCGGCTTACGGATACCTAGGTCATCAAAAAACACCTGGTTTAATTCATAATCAAAATTTTGTCCTGTATGAACGAGAACATGCTGAGTATGAGCATCAAACTCTGCTATCACCCGCGACATTTTAATAAGCTCCGGGCGCGTACCAACGATTGTCATAACTTTAATCATGGATTTAAATCCTCAAAAACATACAAAAACTATTAAGCGGCAATTCTATTGCCTGCAGTTGGAGAAATGGTTCCGTTGAGGCACCCCTGAATAAAGTCTAATTTTAAAAGAAGCTCTTTCACCCCTTTTACATCAAGCCTCTCTGTATTGTGTGATGTATAGTCTTCTATACGTTCACTCCTCTTGTCTCCCTCCACAAAGAACTTGGCATAATTAAGGTCTCTATCATCTAAGGGAATCCGGAAATAGGATCCACTGTCGTCAACTTTAGCCATTTCTTCAGAAGAGACCAAGGACTCATAAAGCTTCTCGCCATGCCGAGTCCCAATAAATTGAATATCGTTATCTGCTTTAAATAATTCTTTCAATGCTTGCGCCAACACTGCGATAGTTGACGCAGGAGACTTTTGAACAAAAATATCTCCCTGAGACCCATTTTTAAAAGCATGCAGCACTAAATCAACAGAATCTTCTAGCGACATCAAAAAGCGAGTCATCGCAGAGTCGGTAATTGTTAAGGGCTTCCCTTCTTTAATTTGTTTCACAAAAAGAGGAATGACAGACCCACGAGATGCCATGACATTACCATATCGAGTTGCACACAAGATAGTTTCCCTCTCTTGCTGCATCCGCGCTTTTGCTGTCATTAATTTCTCCATCAATGCTTTAGACATACCCATTGCATTGATAGGATACACAGCTTTATCTGTACTGAGAACGACAACGCGCTCTACCCGATTCGCAATAGCCGCATTTAAAACATTTTCTGCGCCCAGAATATTTGTTTGCACCGCTTCCATGGGGTAAAATTCACATGAAGGCACCTGTTTTAAAGCAGCTGCATGAAAAATATAATTTACTCCCTTCATAACATCAGAGAGACTATTATAATTTCTTACATCCCCTATATAAAACTTGATCTTAGGATTATTAAAAGAAAGGCGCATATCCTCTTGCTTTTTTTCATCACGACTAAAAATACGAATTTCTTTAATATCGGAATTTACAAAACGATTCATTATTGCATTACCAAAAGATCCTGTTCCTCCGGTAATTAGCAATATTTTATCCTTAAACATTAGATTTCCTCGTTGCGTTTTCAAACTTATACATACGTTCTACTAATTCTGGCCACTCAGGCACGACGTATCCAGTTTCCTTATTGAACCGCTCCGCCTTAAGAGAGCGATTAATACTTAAGCTATCACTAGGGATAATCTCAATAGTCTTTCTATAAGCTTTTGCAACGAGATGCAAGAGATCATATTTATTGATCGGCTTTGATGCCACATGATACAGCCCCCTCATTTGGGGTCTTGGAATCACAATATTTCGAATGATGTTGGCAATCTCAATCGTTGGGAAACCCGTATAAATAGCCTGAGTGAATCCATTTACAGACCCTTCCTGTGAGAGAAACCAATCCACAAGACTCCTTTGCCCTGATAATTCATGACCAATAATCGATGTCCGAAGCGTTATAGCATGAGGATAATCCACTTCACCTAAAAGCTTAGAACGACCATATAAATCATAAGCATCGGGAAAGTCACTTTCAAGACAATCACCTTTGCTACCGGAAAATACACAGTCAGTGCTAATATGGATAAGACGCGCTCCCGCTTTTTGGCAAAGAGCTGCCAGCTGATGAGGCAGCAAGGAGTTAATAGGGATAGTTACCAGAGGATCTTTTGATTCCGCTAGCTGTTTAACAATTCCGATGCAATTCACAACAATATCGGGCTGAATATCTGTAAAAACTTTAGTGAGAGAAGCGTGATCCCCGCCATCTACGCCCGTAATCAGCTGAGACGACAGCTCATTTGGAAAATACTGTAAAGCACTCTTTGTGCGAGCCGTTCCATAAACAGAAACGCCTTTGTCCTCTGCTAGGTACCGAAAGAGTGTATTGCCCAACATTCCTGTCACGCCAAGAACTAAAATTTTCATTACTCACACTCCTTATGCGACTTTCCTAAAATTATTTTGAACATTAGCAGAGCACATTTATTTGTTTTTTTGAACAATAACACTTCTATTTTACGAGAACAGAACAACTTATATTAGGCCTGCAAGACAGAGTCAAGAAAAACACCAGATCTCAATTCTAAGAATCAAAGAAGCGGTTGAAAATATTCATAAATTTTATATTTAAACTTCCATTCTTTGAGAGAACCCGCTAATAAAAACAAGAAAAAAGAGGTCTTACTCAGAGATTTCTCATCCAATTCTATTGATCAAAGAAGAATAAATTTAAAACTAATAATAAAAAACGATCCAACCGTCCCTCAAGATGTTCATTAATACCTTTTTCACACAAAAGGATCCCTATCTTTAACGAATTTCTTTCTTCTTTAAGAAAACTACTTGAAAATGAGAAAATATTTACACAAGATTACAGTTTAATCGCGAAGTTTCACCTTTTATCCTGACTTAATCGACTGAAAAGGAGGATAAATATACGCTAATAGGCTGCGGAAAATCCCAAGCTTCAATTTCCTTTGGAGAAATCGCATCCAACGGTTCAAATTTAAATTCATTGATACCATTTACAAGTAAGTTCTTTGGAATATCTAACTCTATGGTTTTCTCTCCCGGTGTGGAGATCGATATCATCTCTAATTCCTTACCATTTAACCACACCCGGACTCTCTGTTGAGGATGTTGCTTATTTATTAAAGGCGTGCAAACCATCTTAAGTTTATAAGCTTTATTTTCTATACCTACGCCATTCAGCATGAGTTTGGCCGGTTTTTCTTTTAACCATGCTCCACCAGGCTCTTTAATCCATTGATCATCTATATATCCAAAAGCATTTACTATTTTTGGGCCAATCTCGCGTGACAAATTTTGACCTTCTCCTGTCTCTTTTACAAACTCTTGAGCTAAAGAAGATACATTTCCTGCAAACTCCAAAACTACGTGATCATCAGAACTTTCATAAGGATTAGATTGAATCTTATTTTTAAAAACAACAACCTTATTTTTCCCTACAATTTCAAATTCTTTCAACAGATCTGACTTTTCATCGATTAAATATCGTTGCACCAATGGCCTAAGCCCCAAAGTACTCGAGGCTGCTCTTGAAATTTGCAATTCGCCTGTTTTAAAAGGCGGCTTTATTAATATAGCTGCATTGTACATTGCAGCTATACGAGCCCATGGTCCTTTTTGAAGACCCTCAAAATCTTCACTCCCAGCATAGCTATATAGTTCGCTTTTTTCTCCAATAAAATGACCGTGATCTCCTGTAATAATGATAAGGGATCTGTCATAAATCCCAATTTCTTTCATATGTTCCAAAAGGCGAGAAACTTGCCCTACAAAGAATCCCATTTCATTCCAATAGTTTTCAACACTCAACTCCAAAGGCTTTAAAAAGAAAGGTGGCAAATCTAAATGCTCAGATTTAAATACGAGAGGCACATGGGGGATCATACTATGAAAAAATAGAATCTTATTTTGACTCTTTCCTACGGGCGTTGTCATTAATCGATTCATAATATCATTACTAATTTTTTTATATCCTACCAACCACATTGTTGGATCGAATTGTGGATCTAACGCTAAAGTATTCATTGATTTTTTGATGATCCTCTGAATACTTAATGCAAATAAAGTAAAAGCAATGGCCCTAGGATCCGACGATTGATAGGAAAGCTGAGCGTTATGGAGTCTGGTGATATCTAAGCCTATCACAGTATTGTCAAACCCTGATTTTGTGGCATCTGTTATTAATGAAGAATCTCGTGCTTTTTTAAGTAGTTGTACACTGCTCTTATTTGAATCATTATCATATAAATTGCCGGTCAAGATTGCAGGAGCTGCATAAGTAGTGAACGGAAAAGGAGATGTGGCACGAGAAAATAAAGTGAAACCCTCGAAACTTTTCTTTTCTTGTTGGTTCACTGTAAAATATTGCTCGAGTGTTGAGCCTTGTAACATATCAGCTAAAATAACAACGATATTTTTATCTGAAGCAAAACTCAGCTCATTCTTGTCAGAATAGTAACTCGCGGTGTAAGAAGAAAGCCAATATTGCAATGGGTAATAGATAACAGCTGCGAATCCAAGAGTTGCAAAAGTCAGATAAATATTTCTTAAAATAATCTTATTTCTCCAAAACAACGCCGTCAAAACAACAATAGAAACAAGGTAAGAAAAATAAATTATACAATAGTAAAATAATGAGAAATCTTCAATTTCACTCCCATCAACGTGACGCCCACTTTCAGGATAAAAGATTGAGACAACAAAAAAGACAACAAAAAGAGAACGAAGAAAAGCGATGGCTATTTGGCGATACTTATTTGAAAAAAAAGAAACAATAAAAGCAGTTAATACACAAAGACTAATACAAGCAACTGCCAAAATAATAAAAGAGGACTGATAGTCAACCGACTTATTAGCCGTAGAAAAAACAATCAAAATCGGATTTATTACAAAAATGAGCCCCCACAGCGGGAGTGTTTCTAAAAATACGCGAAAAAATTTTTTTAACCAATGGTGCATTACTTATATCATCTCTGTTTTCTTTAATTTTTCCTCATGCTAGTATCAAAAAAGTATTTGCAATCTCAGCAAAAGTTTTTAAGCATCCCTCAGGATATAGTCATAATAAATATCTCTTCGAAAAGCAAACAAAAGAAAAACACAATAGCAAAAAGATCCTAGAGTTGTCCTTTTGATGGATTAATTAGCTGAAAAGAGTGCAGATAAATGCTAATAGGCTGAGAAAAGTCCCAAGCGTCGATTTCTTTTGGTGAAATTGGATCCAAGGGTTCAAATTTAAATTCAGTAGCTCCATTTGCAAGTAAATTTGCCGGAATGTCTAAGTCTACTGTATTTTTTCCGGGTGTTGTAAGAGAGAGCATACCTAACTCCTTGCCATTTAACCACACCCGAACTCTCTGCTTAGGATGTTGTTCATTTACTAAACCTGTACATACCATTTGAAGTTTATAAGCTTTATTTTCTACACCTACAGCATGCAGCATGAGTGTGGCCGGTTTTTCTTTTAACCATGCTCCTTCAGGTTCTTTAATCCACTCGTTATCTAGATACTTAGGAACATCTGTTATTGTTGTCCCAATTTTATATGACGCATCACTTTGTGTACCCACCTTATTTGACTCACCATTTTGCAAAGGGCTTTCAAGCAGCTGAAAAGAGTGCAAACAAATACTAACGTTCTCTGGATTCAGTGGTTCAAACTTTATTTCATTGATAAAGTCTACAAGAAAATTCGCGGGAATGTCCAATTCCGTTGTTTTTTGTTCGGATGTTGTGAAAGAAAGCGTACCAATCTCCTTACCATTTAGCGAGACTCGAACGCTCTTGCTAGGATATTGAGCATTGACGAAGGTCGTATAAACAAGTCGAAGTTTATAATTTTTGCTTCCTAGACTTGATGGATTGAACACAAGCAGCGCTGGTTTTTCTTTTAACCATGCTCCACCAGGTTCTTTAATCCACTCACTATCCAGGTATTCATGGATGTTTGTGACTGCTGCGCCTATTGTATATGATGCATTAAGCCGCCAATCTTTATCATCCTTTTCAAACTTCTTTGCTAAGGCGCTAACATTGCCTATAAACTCATTTACTATATGATCATCAGCAACCTCATAGGGGTTGGACTTGATTCCCCCTTTAAAAACAACAACTTTATTTTTTCCTACAATTTCAAATTCTTTCAATAGGTCTGATTTTTCATTGATTAAATATCGTTGTACCAATGACCTAAGTCCCAAAGTACTCGAGGCTGCCCTGGAAATTTGTAATGGGCTCGATTGTAGAGGTGGCTTTATTAATATGGCAGCATTATACATCGCGGCTATCCGAGCCCAAGGTCCTTTTGCAAGACCTTCAAAATCTTCTGCTCCTGGATAAGCATATATTTCGCTGGTTTCCCCGATAAAGTGCCCATGATCTCCTGTAATAATAATGAGTGATTTATCATAAATACCAATCTGTTTCATATGCGCCAAAAGATGAGAGACTTGGCCGAGAAAAAATCCCATTTCTTCAAAATAGTTTTCACCATTTAATTCCACCGATTTTAGAACAAGAGGCATTGTCTCCAGGTTCTTCTTCTTAAATACGTTAGGCGCATGAGTGATCATGCTATGAAAAAACATAATCTTATTTGTACTCTTGCCGATTGGGGAATCAGCCAGTCGATCCATGACCTCTTTGCTAGTTTTTTTATATCCTACCAACCACATATTTGGATCCTTACTTGGATTTAGCCCCATAGCTTGTACCGATTTTTTTGTTATTTTCTGGATGCTCAATTCCAATAAAGTATAGGCTGTTTCTATAGGAGTAGAGGATTGATAAGAAAACTGGTCCTTGTGAAGTTTTACAATATCTAACCCTACCACAGTACTATCAAATCCTGCATTTGCAGCATCCGTCACAAGCGAAGAGTCTTTGTTCGCATCAATGCTTGTTGAGTTTTTCTTAGCACTTGTGTCATCTTTCACGTTATTATATAAACTTCCTGTCATAAGTGCCGGAGCTCCGTAGCTCGTAAACGGAAAAGGAGATACCGCACGTGAAAACAATGTAAAGCCTTGAAGATTGTTTTTTTCATTGGGATGCATGGTAAGGTATTGCTCGAGCGTTGAGCCTTGCAACATATCCGCAAAAATAACAATAATGTTTCGATCTGAAGCAAAGGTTAAATCAGTTTTATCCGAATAATAGGTTTGCGGTTCAGAAGTAACCCACTTCTGAACAGGATAATAGACAATACAAACAAACCCGAGAATCACTAGAGCAACATAAACATTCCTTATCAAAAATTTCTCATTCAAAAACAATAGCATAAGAAGAAAAAACGAAACAATATATATAGAATAAATTGTAAAGTAGTAAGACCATGAAAAATCTTCAGAAGCCCCCCCGTCAAGCTGACGTCCACTTTCAGGATAGAAAACCGAAACAACGAGAAAAACAACAAAAAGAGAACGAAAAAGAGCTATAGCTATGTGGCGATATTTATTTGAAAAAAAAGAGATAAAAAAAGCTGTTAGGGCAGAGAGACAAACACCTGCAACACTTAAAATAAGAAAAGACCATTTGTACTCGAACGGTTGTTGCGGGATAAATGCAATTAAGACTGGATTTATAACAAAAATGAGCCCATATAACGGTAAAACTTCCAAAAACACATGAAAAAAAGTTTTTAACCAACTGCGCACTATAATACCTCTTTTTTCTATTAAATTTCTTTACGCTGGTACCAAAAAAGGCATCTTCCGCTCTCAGATATAACTTGTTTTTGAATAATCTTAGAGCAGCTTTTTAAGTGTGTCTCAAATGTCTCCATGCTGTAGTCGCAGAAAATGTCTTCTCGAAGAGCAAGCATCTTCTGTACCGTACTATCCGACTTTGGAACAAATTCAATAACACCCTGTGGAGCAATATTGACAAGCCACTGCACTACTTGGTGAAGGGGAATATTTTTAGCGATTGCTAAGTGATGCTCGAACGCAAGGGCTACTAAAGCATCCGCCTTCGCTCGACTCATAAATCCGCCGCGCTCGGCTTGCATCCACCCTTGACTGGGGCTGGGATTAGCCGCATCCAAGAAAAGAGGTAGAAAAGGTAACCGCTGCTCTATGGAACGTGCAAAAGCCAAATCAATCGTTTGTTGATCAAAATCAAAACCAATAACATATTCAGCACCTGCTTCCAGCGCTGCCACACTATAGTCGCCCGTATTGCATCCTATATCTATTAAAGTTTTTGGCTGAGTTGCCTCAACAAAATCCTTAACAAATTGCCGCTTAAGGGCGGCTTCTTTTGAGGTGTAGGTGTGGGTATGCGCATACTCTCCCCACACGGTTTTTTCCTGGCCAGCTGGCTTCAACTTAGAAATCCAGTTTCGTAACTGTAACAGTAACCCGCGGTAGGCAGTTTTTGATAACCGTCTCTGAGCTTTAGCTTTTTCAGTCAACTTGTCTGGAGCATTAATAGCTTTCTGTTCTAATTTTCCTAGAAGGAGAACCTGACTTATGACATTCCAGGAGAATTTTTTTGACAACGGAATTAACCGTGCCAAATCCACCGTGGATATTCCTTCTAAAGATCCTCGAAACCAAGCATTATGACAGATTCCACGAAAGGCTCGCAGCAACAAAGGATTTAAAAATTGCTCACAGAACTGTCGGTGCCCACTCCAAAATTCACCTTCCCTATATCGCCGGAGAGAAAGCAAATCAATAAATACAGGTTTAGAACCAATAAATTGAATATTATAGGCTGTTGCATCCGATAAAACGGCATCCCGCTCTAAGAGCCACAATTGGAAATTTAAATGATGCAATGCCGCGGCCTTCAATTGACTGAAAGACCATTCATAAGGATAGGATATATAGGGGAGACGGGGATGTTCAACCATATAGGCAACACCCAAAGTCTCAATTGGCCAATCAGGTTTATCTAATTCCTCGAAATTTATGAGATACCCTTCCTCAATAGCCTTCGATAAAACACCTTTGTCGCGAACTGCTTCGTAATCTTCACGTGCTACCTCATTAATTGAGCGAAACACACGATTGTCAGAAATGAGCACATGCCCCGAAGGATCGCGAAATGAACCTGATTCTTGAAGCAAACTAAGCATCATTCTTCCGTTTTTCTTATGCTTTTTGCTTCAGCAACTTAGAGAAAAATTTCTTTATCTTATTATAATACAAAGAAAAAACTCCAACTGTTGCCGCTACTCCTCCAATCAATACTTGCAGCACCATACTTGCTGCCCCTGGATCTAAGTAAGCATGAGCGGATTGCATTGACGCAAAGAAAAGAGCAAAAGCAAAAGTTACATATTTAGCAGTGGTTTTCATAAGTTATTCCTCTCTAGAAATGAAAGTATATTTTTTACATACCCTGGCATGAAAAAAAAAGCTATTAAAAAAAGTGGAGAAGTTTTAAGGCTATACTCATTATGAAGACAACGCAGAGCACAAGTTCAAAATTTTATCCCAGTTTTTGCAACCCTCTCCAAAACGTGACCTCAATTTCGCACTTAGCTAACAGTATGTAGCGATCATAAGCCCGCACATGCTAAGTACAGACTACTATAGGGGAGCAGGACAAGAGCGTTGTTTAGGCTTTGGGGCCCCCGCCTCGGGAACAATTTTGTAGACGACAAAGCGATCATCAATTGGATAAGAAAGAATAGAGAGAAAATCTGGTTTAAGCTTTGGATCTAGATCTTTAAAGAGCTTTTCATGCGTTGTGCGATCCAAAACTAACCAATTGGCGCCCTGATTATAAATTGCTTCCCATAAGTTTGTGTTTAAAAGTACGTCCCATTTTTTCTTTTGGGTCCGGAGCATAGGATTCGGATGGGGAGCACGAATGAGGCACTGCAAAAGATCCGGACGTAAATACAATCGATACCACATCGCTAAATATATCACGTCTCCTTGAGCTGCTTTGGTATTGACAAGTCGCAGAGTCTTCCAAATCGGGTCTTGATAAGTTCTTGCAGAGGCCGCCCAATAGTCTTTTGCTACCAGAAGAAAACTTTTAAAATTAACAATTGTCGCTAAAACCATAAAAAAGGATACCATAATGATAGGCAACTTTAAAAAGGCTCTCTCCGAATTTTGCCACAGCCTCTCAACAAGGTATCCGCCCAAAGGAAGAAGCATTAAAAGAGGCGGCAAAATATAACGTGGTGCAAGAACAGAGGGACAAGCCACAACCCAAACCAAGACGCTAATAACAGAAGAGAGCGTTAGGACCATCAGACTTTTATTTTTCAAAGGGGATAGATTCTTTGGAAACAAGAAAAAAAGAGGAAGAAATGCTAACAATAAGGGAGTCACATTCCCATATTGCATAGGATACTGACCAAAGATGAGAGCCAGAGGATAGGTTAATACAATCCATCTCGTATTTTCAGGCGAATACCAAACTTGGCCAAGCATGAGCGATATTCTGTCCTGCCATCTTTCAGAATAAACAATAGAAAATGGGGCGGCTAAAGGCTCCCCAAAGAGAAAACCATTTTTAAAAAATAAAGGCAAAAAAGTCGTAATAAACGCCCCGCCAGCAATCAACGCCCCTAGAAAAAGGCGCTGCCACTTTTGCTTATTGCCAGATGCATCACTTTGTGAACGGTCTTGGGATCTATCCGTCCAAAGATACCACACTGCTAAAACCGTGAGCATGGGCGTCATAACCACAATTAAGGAAAATTTACAGTTCACGGCAAACCCAACCATCAACCCACTGAGAAAGAGAGCGACCCAGTCCTTAATTTTACTAATTTGAAGAACCCAATAAATAGAAGCAAGTCCTAGACCAGCACCAAAAAGATCTGTTTTTCCATCCCACATAACAAGAGTAAAACCCGTTGTTGTGTAAAGCATGAGGATAACCATCCACTGACCACGCCGACCTAATCCAACTCGTGAAGAAATCGCCCAAAGCATAGCTGCTCCGGCCAGGGCTGTTATCCAGGTGCATAGCTTTGCTGCATATTCACCAGCGATATCACCACACAGTAAATATAACGTTGCCGCGTGCATTTCTGCATTGAGGCCAAATAGAGAAAAGTGTTCAAATTCTGGTAAAGGCTGCAACTGACCTGTAGCTGCAAATAATTTTGCTTGAGCCAAATAATAAGCCAAAGCGTCACCTTTAGGCGGAGAAAGGGTTAAGTAAGCAAAAATGCCAATTAAAACCATCACCATTAAAGCTAAGCTCATCCAAAAAAGCCCGAGATCCTTTGTATCTTGCACAACCACATAGAACCGGTTCAGAGTTAATCTAGAGATAGTCGGGAAATAAACTACTCCAGCCAGGAGCCCTATAACCAACAGTGATAAGATGACCTGGGTTGAAAAATAACCCAATGTAGCAACAGTTTGCCAAATTGCGCCTAAGAAGCCTTGTCCAACAAAAAATGCGCCACCCAAATACCCAGCTCCAGAAAGAGCCATGCCTTGAAGAGGAGAAAGTCGCAACAACCGTAAAATACTTACTCCAAATGAAAAACAGGCTAGTGCATAAAATCCGCAAGAAGCAATTGCCCACGTAATGTCTAACACAGCTTGTTCATAACTCATGATTACACCTGACTGCCTGTAAAAAATACTTTTAGTAAATATACTTAACGTGAAAGAAATTCCATACCTTTCGATAAAGATTGCAAGTTAACGGGTTATTATAACAAAGGTAGGTAGACATTTCTCCTGGAACAACAAACCAATACAACATAACCACAGAAAACATCCAAACAGTTAAGAGTAAACAAGAAAGAATTTTTTTTATATTCATAAATATATGCCAAAATCAAAGTTGAAGTAGGCCGGCTGCAAAATTTTAAATTTTAGTAAAAATGTTGCAAAGCATGGAATCTAATTTGCAAAAAAGAAGCTCCATGTCCTTAAATTACAATAAGATTGTAAAACCATTCAACAACTTTTCACAGCCTTGTTTTTTGAGAAGCAAAGAGTTATAAGTTGCATGAATATTTTGAATGATTTTTTGAAAAAGAATTTCTAAATGCCTTATGCTCTATTTCCTTCTCTTGTAATTTTTTTCACCGTCTACTCGCAATTTGTTTTACGTATGCGTCTTCAGTCAGTAGACTTATCCTTCAAGAATTTAAATTCTAAGTTGATTTTAACTCTATGTACAGATTTTTGGATATTTAGCTCTATTGTGTCTCTCTTTATGAGTTTCGTGCTTTGGTCTGTAGTTTTGTCAAGCAACATTAACGTAACAAAAACATATCCTATTGTTACTGGTTTAACGATTTTTTTTGTTTCGTTGCTAAATGTTCTGTTTTTTAACGATAAGATAGGGTTGAGTAATGTTTTTGGCGCTTGCATGTTATTGACGGGTATTTATCTTATCCTCAAATAGTGTTTTTTGAAAAATGAAAAATATTAAAAACTGCCAGACCTATTTGGAGTTTTATATGAAAAAGATGTTTATCAATATAATATTGAGCACATGGATATTTTTTGTCATTAGTTTATATTGGTTAGTAGTAACAGGGCCAGGGTATTATGCGCTCGCAAAAAAGTACCCGTGGGTTAGTGCCACAAGAACGGTTGCTATGACATGGTTTTATCGAAAATATATTTTTTAAAAGGCATATAAAGATATGCAGGTCGGATATTATTCTATTGTAAATGTTATTTACGCTGCCGCAAGCTGTGGGGTTTATGCATCAATTTGTCTTTTGTTTGGCGTTGGATTATTAGGGTGCGTAAAAATATATCCGTCTAAAAATACGACTTCTTCTGGCGCAGGA
>CANGTV010000003.1 GCA_947457015.1 Alphaproteobacteria bacterium
GATCCCATTGAACCAGCTCCAACATCTTATCAAGATCACTTATCCGACGCTGGGTCACCAAGAGCTCTGCAAATGACATGTTTCAACCTTTTCAATGCATTTCCTTGCGTCACTCTATCTCATCTCTCTCCCTTTTGCAGCAGGTTCTAAATAGATTCATATGGATCAGTTTCTCCATATCCGTATACCAGAAATTAGGGTATCAATATCGTATACAAGACAAGGGCAATCATACTTTCAAAGACCATAAGAATAAAGTTCTAGGAAATTCTTGTTGTCCCCGTTTTATGAGAACAAACCTCTCTACTCATATTACTTTTGGCAGTGATTGCAATAATACGTGGAGCGCCCATTTTGAATGAGTTTTAAAATGGGAAAAAAGTTACAATGCGAACAAAGCTTATTTTCTTGATTATATACTTTAAATTGATGTTGGAAATAACCCCTATCCCCATTAGGGCGAAAATGATCACGCAAGGTTGATCCTCCTGCAGCTATGGCACAATTCAAAACATTCTGAATTTCTCGTAATAGGATACCCGCTTCATTTAAAATCAGTGTATTTGCTGGCCGTAATGGTGACAGCCAGGCTTGCCATAGAGCTTCAGAGGCATAAATATTACCTATTCCCGCAATGACTGCTTGGTCAAGAAGAGTGCTCTTAAGGGAAGTAGATCTAGACTTTATCCGATTATGAAAGCTTGACGCATTTATTTTAGAATTATCAAGTGGTTCAGGTCCAAGTGTATTAAAAGGACGAAGGTCTTCAAGTTCTTGTGTTGGACTAAGAAGTAAAAAGCCAAAGCGTCTTGGATCACGATACGTAATTTTATAATGATGAGAAGTTATAAAAACAACGTGGTCATGGGGGCTCGGTTTTAAAAAAAGAGCATTAACATTTTCAATTATCACACGCCCCGACATTCCTAAGTGCCAAATAAGGGTCAAATTATTTTTGAAATCAATTAAAAGATATTTAGCGCGCCGACGAACACTTATAATAGGATGTGAAGCAAGCTCCTTTTCAAGATTTGAGGGAAAGGGATATCGTAAGTTCGAACGGTTTAGCTGAATGCTCAGGAAAGATTGCCCCTCCAGAACAGGCCTTAAGGCTTGGCAGACAGTTTCAACTTCAGGAAGCTCTGGCATTTTTCATGTTATCTACATATATCTTTTAATTTAGGCTTCCTCTCTTTTTAACCCGATTTTCTCCCCATTTACCACATAAAATATAATAGGAATATGGAAGGGATAAGGATACTGTTAACTCTTATGCTCTTTATGCAATTTTTCGTGCTTTGTAATATAGCTATAATTAAATTTATCTTGAGTTATTGGTTACAAAGGGGAATTGAGTCTGAAAAAGCTATATTGGGATATAAAATAGCAAAAAAACCTTTTGAATTGAGGCTTTAAAATCAATAGACTCTTCCCCAAATGATAAAATTAGAAAAAAATAACAGGGTTGCCATTATTGGAACTGGAGTTTCAGGCTTATCACTCGCCCATTTTTTGAATGATCATGCTCAAGTTACTGTATTTGAAAAGGAGGCCCGACTGGGTGGTCACTCACGAACGATTGAAGTGAATTATGAAGAGAATGAGATTCCTGTAGACACAGGTTTCATTGTATTTAACCATAAAACTTATCCACTTCTTACTCAGTTTTTTAATCATCTCGGGGTTAAAACTGAAAAAAGTAATATGTCTCTTTCCGTGTCCATTGATGGCGGAAAACATGAATGGTCAGCAAATTCACTTGATGCTTTTTTTGCCCAAAGATCTCATCTCTTCAATCCAAGGATATGGAAAGGGGTTTACGACCTTTTCCGTTTTAATAAGTTCGCTTTAAGCGTCATTGAGAGAAATCCAAATATAAGCTTGCAAGAGCTATTGGGTAAAATGAAGCTTGGCCCTTGGTTTAGGTCTAATTATCTCCTTCCCATGGGGGGAGCGATTTGGAGTTCTTCCCCAAAGCAAATGCTTGAGTTTCCTGCCAAAACGTTCGTAAATTTTTTCAACAATCATGGTCTTCTTTCTATCAATGATCACCCTCAATGGTATACGGTTGCAGGAGGAAGCGTTGAATATATCAAGAGAATCAGTCAGCGCTTGGGTGATAAAATCCGACTCAAGGAAGAAGTTGAAGAAGTCATAAGAGAATCAGAGCATATTCTTATAAAAACCCACAAAGGGGGGATCTATAAATTCGATCATGTTGTTTTTGCTTGCCATTCTGATCAAGCCTTCCATATTCTGAAGAATGCTTCTGATGATGAAAAATACGCCTTAAAATCCGTTCCTTATAAGGAAAATAAAGCCGTGCTTCATCGTGACCAAGCCTTTATGCCCCAACGAAAAAAGTGTTGGAGCAGTTGGAATGTCCTCCTCGAGAGCAACCAACAAGAGCAGGATATTTCTCTCACCTATTGGATGAATCGATTGCAGAATATAGATGAGAAATTACCTATATTTCTCACGCTTAACCCTTCCCACGAAATCGAAGAAAAGTTCATATTTGATAAGCACACCTTTAGTCACCCCATTTTTGGTCCGTCTTCCGATGAAGGAAAGAAGATGGTCACCCATATTCAAGGGAAAAAAAATACCTGGTATTGCGGAGCTTATCTGGGAAATGGGTTTCATGAGGATGGTATTAGAAGTGCTTCCAAAGTAGCTTCAGCCATGGGGGTTCCATTGCCATGGTAATCTCCCAAGGGCTTTTGATCGCTCGTGTTTTCCATAAACGTTATGCCCCAAAAGAGAATGTATTTTCTTACAAGATTTACTATCTTTGTTTATTTCTTAGAGATTTTTTTCATTTGAACTTCTTCAGACTATTTTCTAAAAATAAGTTTAATCTATTTTCTCTTTATGAGAAGGACTATGGTTTCCCTGATTTCAAACCGTTTCAAGGGGCGCTTCAAGAGCTAATCAATAAACAAGACCATCCTTTTAAAATTAAGGATGTTCTTCTTATAACTTTGCCAAGGGTTTTGGGGTATGCTTTCAATCCTATCAGCTTTTGGTTCTGTGTTGACGCTGGGGGGGATTTGAGAGCGGTTCTTTGTGAAGTGAACAATACCTTTGGAGAACGCCACGGCTATTTATGTATGAAAAATAAGGGTGATGTGATTTTGAAAGATGATATCACCAAAAGCCAAAAAGTGTTTCACGTTTCTCCCTTTTATTCTCTTAAAGGCGAGTATGAGTTTAGATTTCATATTGAAGGCTCATCAGTAGGCATTTGGATCGATTATTATCTTGAGGGTAAAAAAACACTTTCAACGTCACTTATAGGAAAGCGAAAGGCATTAAATGATCGGACACTCATTTTAGCCTTCTTTCGTTATCCTCTTATCACCTTGAAGGTTATCTTTTTGATTCATTATCAGGCTTTGAAACTCTTTTCAAAAAGGATAAAGTACATAAAAAAACCACCCCCTCGTGAGGAAGAGATAACGAAATGAGAGAGTTTGAGCCTCTCTATGTAAGGGCATTTTTAAAATTACTAGAAAACTGTCCCTTTGGAACATTAAGTCTCAAAGGGCCAAACGGAAAAGTATGGCATTTTAAAGGCGAGAGCCTTGGTGTTGAAGCCGACATAGAAATCCAACACTGGGGAGCGATAAAGGCTGCCCTTTCAAGAGGCGATATTGGGTTTGGAGAAGCTTATGTTCAGGGACTCTGGAACTCCTCGAATATTAGTAACCTTGTATCCTATGGCATTGGGAATATTAACTATCTTAGACAGTATATTAATGGGAACATTTTTCAGCGTTATGTAACATATTTGATAAATATTATTTTCAAGAAGAATACACTTTCAGGGAGTCGTCAAAATATTATGTCCCATTATGATTTAGGGAATAATTTTTATGAACTATGGCTCGATTCCACAATGACCTATTCTTCAGGACTGCGCTATTCGGGAACTGAAGACCTTGAGCAATCCCAACGCCAGAAATACGCCAGGATTCTGGGAAAAATTAGGAATCAAAATAAAGTCCTTGAAATTGGGTGCGGATGGGGAGGTTTCGCTGAAAAGGCAGCAATAGAAGGGCACGATGTTACCTCTCTTACGATTTCGCCCAGTCAGTCTATCTTTTCTAAAGAAAGGCTTGGATCAACAGCTAAGATTTTATTAGAAGATTATCGCAACACAAAAGGACTCTTTGACAGTATCGTCTCCATTGAGATGTTTGAGGCGGTTGGAGAGGCATACTGGCCAACTTATTTTAAAACGATTAAGAATCGTTTGAAGGAAGGGGGAAATGCCCTTATCCAAACGATTACGATTAATGATAATGAATTCAAAAATTATCGAAAGAGCAGCGATTATTTGAGGCACTATATATTCCCGGGTGGGATGTTACCCTCTTCTGAGAAGTTTGAATTTCATGCTAAAAAGGCAGGGCTTTCGATTAAAGACACCTTGTGCTTTGGCCAAGATTACGCATGGACACTGCAAGAATGGGAAAAGCGTTTTTGTGAGGCAAAATCAAAGATCATGAAACTGGGATTCAATGATGAATTTATAAGAAGCTGGCTTTATTACTTTGGTCTTTGTAGAGGTGGATTTCAAATGGAGCGCATTAGTGTTATGCAGGTTGAGCTTATCCATGAAGAGGAACAATAGCTTTTGAGCTCTGAAACGACTTCTCAGCTCCCTCATAGAAGCCTCTACTTTCGCTATAGCCTTATTGCCATTCCTCTTTCATTTGTAGGCCTTCCTCTTTATATTCATATTCCAAAATTTTATTATGATTTCTATGAAGTTGAGCTACAAAATTTGGGGATGATCCTACTTCTCTTAAGACTCACGGATGCTTTATTGGATCCTTTTATTGGATACGTTTCAGATAGGAATCAAGCCAACTTGAAACAGATAATGATTCTTGGAGGGATCCTCCTGATCATTGGGTTTAATGGTCTTTTCTGGGCCCCATCAACATTTGGACAGGACGGATTAATCATCTGGTTTTCTCTTTTCACGGCAATCTCTTACCTGGGATATAGCCTGCTTGCCATTAATTTTTATGGCGCTGGACTCAACGTTGATCAAACCTATCAGGGGAGGACAACTCTTTCTTCATACCGAGAAGGCTTGGGTCTCGGGGGTGTTCTTTTGGCTGCTATCTTGCCCTCTTTTCTTGAACTCTTCTTCGCAAAGCAGTCCGCTTTTCAAATTTATGGATGCATTTTCGCGACATGGATCATCCTGGCTTTGTTTCTGTTTCCCAAACTCAAAGGTATTTCAAACCCGATTCCCATTGATATTTGGCGCCATTTTAAGAAATTTCTTTCACAAAGGCGCTCTTCTTGGTGGCTCTTCCTCTTATTTTTTATTAACGCTTTACCTGTTGGAATCACCTCAACTCTTTTTCTTTTTTTTGTTGGTTCAATCCTCACTGCGGATAGTTTTGCAGGGGCTTTTTTGACAACCTACTTTTTAGCTGCTGCGGTGAGTACCTTTTTTTGGAATGCGGTTTCAAAGAAGTGGGGGAAGAGACAAACTCTTTATACATCAATGGCTTTAGCCATTTTTTCCTTTATAGGCTCCTATTATTTGACGACCGAATCTGCACATTGGTTTTTCCTGATTTGTTTTCTCTCCGGGTTTGCCTTAGGAGGAGACTTAACCCTCCTTCCTTCCCTTCTAGCTGATGTTGTAGGAACGAAAACAGAGTTAAGAAATATGAATTTCTCGCTCTGGCAATTTATCAACAAGACGGCTTTGGCAATGACCTCGGGGTTTCTTTTTCTCTTTCTTCCCCACCTTGACGGGAATCAAACTCAGGCTTACTCGCCTTCTGTCTTGCACTGGTCTTATGCTCTGATTCCCTGTATGATCAAAATGATGGCAATGATCATTCTTTACGTGAGCCCCATTGATTTAGGGAGAGAGAAAAAATGAAAAAATTATATCTCATTCTAACTGGGTTTTCTTTCTTACTTGCCGGGTGTTCTGATAAATCCATAGAGGAATATAAAGACATGAAACCAAAATTAAACATAGTTGAGTACTTTCAGGGAAGACTTGAAGCTAATGGCATTCTTTTTGATTTCCTGGGCCGCCCTAAACGTTACTTTCACGCAGAGATGACGGGAGAAAAAAAGGGGAAGACACTCGTTTTAGATGAGCACTTTATATTTGATGATGGCGAAAAAACCCATAGAATCTGGGAAATTACACTCAAAAATGATCACGAGTTTTCAGGAAAGGCTGCTGATGTAATAGGCATCGCTCAGGGCCGACAAATGGGAAACGCGGTAAATATAAAATATGTTTTAAGAGTTCCATACAATAAGTCCACCCTGGATCTTTCCATGGATGATTGGATGTACCTCATGAATGACACCACAATTATAAACCGAACAAGTATGAAGAAATTTGGAATCAAGGTTGGCGAATTGCTTTTAGTGATTCAGAAAAAATTATGACAGATTTTAGAAACAAAAAAATTTGGATTGTGGGAGCCAGTGAGGGTATTGGCAGGTCTCTTGCCAAAAAACTCGCTGCTGCAGGGGCTACCCTCATTCTTTCAGCACGCAGTATGGATCGCCTCGACTCTCTTCTTGAAGAGCTAAAGGGGGAACATCTCATTGTCTCTCTTGATGTTACAGAAGGAAAATCAGTGGAAAGGGCCTGGGAAAAAATTGAATCTTTAAAATTTGTTCCTGACATATTCATCTACAACTCTGGGTATTATGAACCAATGAGTGCGATGAATTGTGATTTTGAGATTGTTAAAAAAATGCTCGATATTAATCTTTATGGAACATTTACCGTCCTTTCAAAAATCATTCCTACCTTTCTTCAAAATCGCAAAGGCCACATAGTCCTCGTTGGAAGTGTTGCTGGATACTCAGGACTTCCTCGATCTATGGGGTACGGCGCAAGCAAGGCGGGTGTCATTAATCTTGCTGAGAGCCTTTATTGTGATCTTAAAAAGCAGGGAATTCGCGTCCAAGTCGTGAATCCTGGGTTTGTCAAAACACGCCTGACAGCTAAAAATACATTTGATATGCCTTTTATTATTACAGCAGATAAGGCGGCAAATTATATCTTTAAAGGGCTGACTTCGTCCTCATTTGAGATCCGGTTTCCTTGGTTTTTTTCAACTTTATTAAAGATCCTCAGAATTCTCCCGTATCCTCTTTATTTTTTTCTCCTTCGAAAATTATAAAAGGATCCCTATCTTTAAACGCGTATCTACAAATATTATTCTTGAGTGCTCTTATCAATTATTCATCAATAGAGTGTAGTTTATGGCTATAAATTTAACATTATAAAGAGGGCGCTGATAGGAGGTTTTTTACTTTTACACCCAGGATGGAATTTCTATATTTTCTTCAAATATTATATTTCTCTCTGGGGGAATCTTTTCCCACATCTTTGTTTGCCGAAGTCGCAAATTTAGTTTTCCAACTGCTACCTATTTGCTACCTAGAGGATTTTCCCGTTCTCCTCTAACCCTTCAAAACCCCTTCGTTTCGTGGTGGGCGCTGAAGGATTCGAACCTTCGACCCTCTGATTAAAAGTCAGATGCTCTACCGACTGAGCTAAGCGCCCGAAACTGTGGGTGACAATATAAGTATCTTAAAAAGAGGTCAACCTTAATCATTCTTCTTCTTGCGTGCTTCGGAAAAAAGAATGATGAGGCCTGAGGCAATGACAATGCCACATCCTAGAAGAAGAGACGTCGTGGGCCAATTTTCATAGAGGATAATATCCAGAAGAACGCTCCACAGCATAGCCGAATAAATCATCGGCGCCAGAACGCCCGCAGGGGCATTGTAATAAGCAAAGGTCACGCACAATTGTCCTAAGCCCCCACCCAACCCTAGGCAAATAAGCGCAATCCATCCCCCCATATCTGGCGTTACCCACACAAAGGGAAGAAAGGGAAGAATGACGCAGGCAGGAAGGAGAGAGCCTAAAAAGGTCAGCATGTAGCTATTGCAATTGGAGGACAAAAGACGCCCATAAAGGTTAAAAGCAGCCTCCATCAAAGCGCCCATGACCACAAAAACCGCTCCCCAATGGAACACATCCCCGCTGGGCTTAGCGATAATTAAAACGCCGAAAATTCCAATAACGACCGCTAGCCATTGGAGGATGCCCACCTTTTCTCTTAAAATAGGATAGGACAACAGGACAAGAAAGAAAGTCGACGAGAAATATAAGGCCATAGAGTTGGACAAGGACAGCTTTCCAATTCCTGTGAATAAAAAATAAAATCCAATGGCAAGCAGAAAGGCGCGCTTAATATGGATCATCCATTCGAAAGATGTCGGGCGCATCCATCCCCCCCGCACAATGAGGAAAATGATGGCGGGAAAGGTTGCAAAAAAACACCTGAAAAAAATGAGCTGCACAGGGCTATACTGAGAAGTTGTGCCCTTAATAATCGCATTCAGGACAGAAAAAATCAGCATAGCGAGGATAATAAAAAAGATACCGCGCTTGGTGGAGGAGGAAGAAGTTTGGGTCATAACAACCTCATAAAATATGCTGCGGGTCAAAGCGAATCTCGATGGTCTTCCATTCCTCATAGCGATCAAGGGGAAGCTTCAACGGACTACACTGAGGGTTTTTAACCGCCCTTAAGGCACTATCCGCAGCGGCTTTTGCGAAGGCTCCGCCTTTACCGCTTGAGCCTGTCACAACAGCCGAGCGCACTGTGGCATCCGGATTCATTTCAACTTTGATATCTACATAAAGATCTTTCGCATCTCGCGCCCCTGCAGGAACATTCCAACAAGCGGCGAGTTGACGCCGAATCAGGTCAAGCTCCGTAATGGACAAAACATCACTGATATTATTAGCCGCGTGGTCCGCTGTGGAGTCAATGTCCTGCTCGGGTTGTGATTTGCCTTCTGAGGATGCTTCCGTTTTATCAATGTTATTCAAAAGCGCCATAAAATCTTTCTTCTTTTTCTTCTTCGGCTTCTCTTTCTTCTTTTCTTTCTTTTTTTCCTTAGGCTTTTCCTTCTTTTCTTCTTTTGGCTTTTCTTTTTCCAGCGGCGCTAAAAGATCATCCATGGTAAGCGTGAGTTCTGGCGTTTGGTCAGCAATAGGCTCAACCTTTTCAGGCTCAGGCGTTTTTTCAGGCTCAACCTCGACTATTTCCTCAACCACAGGCGTGGGTTTAGGAGGAACAGGTTTTTCCTCCTTTACCTCTTTAACAGGGCTGTCCTCTTTGGGCTTTACTTTAGGAGCGGGAGCTTGAGTGAGGTCCGCAATATTGACAATTTCAATGGGAATAATGGGAGGCGGCTCTAACTCACGGCGAAAAATATTAGGTAATCCAATCAATAATAAAAGGATAACAACACCATGTAAAAGACCTGAAAGAATGGCACCATCACGCATGGATTTCTTTACTTTCGCCCTTTAGCTGGAGGGGCCGCTGTAGGAAGCTCCGACAAAAGAGCAACTTTTGTAAACCCGGCTGAACTAATGGCTCCCATGACTTCCATCACACGTCCATAGAAAATCCCTTTGTCTCCTCGAATATAAATGCGCGCCTCAGGGTTAGAGCCTGTAATCGCCACAAGGCGGGGGACCAACACATCCAGCTCAAGGGGCGTTTCTTGGAGATAAAGGACGCCTTTTGCGTCCACCGTAATGGTGAGCGGCTCATCCTTTTCATTCATGGTAGAGGCTTTTGCTTTCGGAAGGTCCACCGGAACACCTACGGTTAACAAAGGAGCTGTCACCATAAAAATAACAAGCAGCACAAGCATCACGTCTACAAGGGGCGTGACGTTAATTTCCGCCGTAATATGAGCCTTCCTCCGTTGTGGCCCGCGTCGTCCTGATGGTCCCAGAGAAACGGCCATCTTAGTGTCCTTCTTCCAATTGACGTGAAATAATGGCGCCAAACTCATGGGAGAACGAATCAAGGCGTGTTGCGTAGCGATTGAGTTCGAGGGAGATCTTCTGATAGGCCATCACAGCTGGAATGGCTGCCACAAGGCCAATGGCTGTGGCAAAAAGTGCTTCTGCAATTCCGGGCGCCACAACCGCAAGGCTTGTATTTTGAGAGGCCGCAATGGATTGAAAGCTGTTCATAATCCCCCACACGGTTCCAAAAAGACCAATGAAGGTAGCGGTAGACCCTACGGACGCTAAAAAGCCCATATGACGCTCTAACTTGTCCATTTCGCGGTTGAGGGTCACTTGCATAGCTTTATCGATACGCTCTTGGAGGGTAACGGAAGATCGTGGCGCTGTCCCTGCTCGCTTCCACTCTTTCATAGCGGCTGCAAAGATAGCGCTCATGGGATCGCGGGGACGGTTGCCAATGCGCTCAAAAAGCACTTCTAACGACCCGCCTGACCAGAAGGAATCCTCAAACTTGTTAGCCGTTGAGAAAAGGTTCTTAATACGAATTCCTTTGTTAAAAATAATGGCCCAAGACCACACAGAGGCTGCAAACAGGCCAATGATCACCACCTTGACCACAAGGTCAGCGGATAAAAAAAGGCCCCAGATGGACAAGTCATGGGTTATAGCTTGTGCAGCAACAGCAACATTCGCAATATCGGGTAGGGCAGCAGGGGTATTCATTCTTCTCTCTCCAAATCAATAAGCAAACGCCGTAAAGCGTCATCTAGTTTTACAGGCTTGCCTTTTGAATTCACGCAAGCCAACACAACATCAAGGGTTGCGATCGGTTTATCCTCACAAAAAATGTCCTGGGAAAGATCAAGCTTGGCATGCCCCATTTTTTTAAGGTGAGTTCTTACTTCTAATACATCATCTAAGCAAGCCGGTGCAAGGCAGTTTAACACACACGTGCGCACAACAAACGCGTTATCCTTCTTCGCCACAAGCTCAGACCGATTAAATCCTAAACTTCGCAAGAGTTCCGTTCGCGCCCGTTCTGCAAACTTTAAATAATTTGCATGATAGACAATGCCTCCCATATCCGTATCTTCAATGTAAACACGTATGGGAAAGGTGTGCGCATTTTTCATTTTTGTTTTATACCATTTAATCTTATACTAATTCACTCTTAATGTAATATGATTCACGCATATCTTATGGATTTTATATTTTCACAATATCAGAAAATTGATCAAGAGTAAAAATTTTTAATTGGCCATCTTAGGGCGTGTCATCAATTGAGCCAGACAAGTGTAGCAGCTAGATATCACAAGTGGCATGGATCTTTGTACTAAGTCCTCCCTTGCTTCGGCCTAGGGCTTGGTCGTTGTTTGAGTCTTTTTTTTAGCCCCCGCACTATGCTGGTGCGCTCTTACAATCGTTGAGTCAATCATGGCATATTCGTTGTCGGCATCTTTGGCTAATAGCTTAAAGACTTTTTGCCATACTCCTTTTTGACTCCATCGAGAGTGCCGTGTATGGATCACTCTGAAGTCTCCAAAGCGTTCCGGAAGATCTCTCCAGGCTATGCCCGCTCTGTACCGATTACAAGACAGCTTCTACAAAGAGCCGGTTATCATGCGCAGTGGCTCCAGCCGTTCCTTCACGGCCGGGTAATATATCCTTTATTCTCTGCCATTGATCATCACGTAACGCATATCGTCGCATCGAGAAAAACCTCCTCTACAGTTTTTCTCATATCCTATCATCTTTCTCTATTCTTCTCACCTCAATTGATGACACGCCCTAGTATTTATTCTTGCTCTAAAGGATTACTTCGGTGGAATCGTTCCAAAGGTTTCATCAGATCTCTGTCAGGATTATAATTATGTCTCTTCAAAAGAGATTCAAGAAGTTCCATATCTTTGTCACCTCTAACCGCTAAAAAGTAATGATGATAGACATCAAGATCTCGGCGTTCACTTTCTGGCTTTCTCTTTTCCTTTCTAGTAAACTCTCTTTAGGGGCGTTGACATAAGAGAAAGGCTCAGGGCTAAGCAACTCGCTGAGGTCCTGAAAGAATAGGACACCATATATAAAAGCCTCTACTAAAATAAAAACACGAGGTAAAATACGGGTTTCTTAAGCGCGGAATTTAACCTCAACGTGCCGATGAACGAGGGCCGCCATTGGAAAGATGTAAAGAAACGCAAGCCCAATGCCCAGATACGCATTATAGCCTTGATCAATCATGTAATAGACAATCATGTACCCAGGAAGCACATGGCCGATATAGAGAGGATAGCTTATTTTTGACACCCAATTGATTGATTTTTCTATCTTTCCTTCTAATGTTATGCGCTGTGCATAGACATGGATAAAAAAGAAGAAAGACACAGCCCCTAAAAGGTAGCTGACGGTTTTGCTATAGTGGGGATAACTAAATAAGGGCGACAGAAAACAGGCAAGCAATAAGCTGCAGAGGAAAAGCATTTTGGAGGTAGAAATTTCTTTTTTAAAATAGGCATACATACAAGAGCCTAAGAGAATAATCATGAAAAATTTCAATGTCTTACGTGCCAAAATTACAAGATAAAACCAGGAATACTCCTCCCCTTGTGCAAAATAATAAAGGCCGTACACCGCAACACTCAGGAAAACAGCTATCAAGCAAGCTTTCTCCAAAAAGTCCTTTTCCCAAATGCTCCACACAAGAATCGCAAAAAGATAGAATTTAAGCTGGATTTCAAGCGTCCACACAGCCCCATCAATAAAAGGATAGTTCAAGACATCTCTGACCCAAAAGAGGCACGCCAGGATATGCCCCCACGTGTACGGGAAAGGACGAGAAAGCAAGTCATTAAAGAGAGCCACAAAAAGAAGCCCCAACACAAAGCAGACAAGATATGTGGGCCACAGGCGCACCACTTTATGTTTTAAAAAGAGCTTTAAAGAGTCATATTGACGCAGTGTATGATGAATAAGAAATCCTGAAATAAGGAAAAAGTAAGACACTCCCAAATGCCCAATATCAAGAGGAAAATCGTGGAGCGTTTCTAAATAAAAAGGCTGAGGCAGATTCAGAGGAGCCACTTGTAAATAGACGGACCAAACATCTTGATGAGCAAAGAAAAAATAAAAAAAATGATAAAACAGAACAAATAGAGCGCTGGCCCCTCGCAGAATATTTAAAATATTGAGTTCTTTTTTCATCATGATTTACAAATAATATCTTGTTCGACGAATTTCAAGAGGCCTCGGAAGTGATTAAGGATTTATTATTTAAAATTTGTTATCTGAGCAGTAGACAAACCCGATAAAAATTTGCTAAAATTTTTTGTTTAGTTAATTGGCTAAAAAATACAAGAGGTGAAACAGGTACTTTATGAAAAAATTTGCATTTGCGCTTGGTGTTACAAGTTGTTTGGTAGATGTTAGCTTAGTATATGCTAAAACCAGTATTCTAGAAGAAGGATTAGTTTTTACCTCCATACGAGGACTCAAAAGAGTAGTCCCTTGTTCGAGGTCTCGTGAGAATGATTCCTTAAAAAATCTCTCTGCTAAAACATCAACGGGACAAAGTCTGCGCTCCTTACAAGCTCTTTATAAACCTATTGATTTAAGAAGAAAGTTACAGCCCTTAGCACCGCAAAGGTTTTCCTTGTGGCAAACTTCTCGTTATGCTTTTCAACATCCGACTGTCCCTCTTCAAAGGCTTTTTCCAAGGCTGGCTCCCCTGTCTCTTTTTGAAGCTTTAACCCGTCCATCGCGTGCAGCCTCAATTTCTACTGTTTTTAAAGCGCCCACACCTGCCCGGCTGCCAACTCTTAACTTTGCGCCACCTCAACGGCCCTCCTTGAGAAACGCCATGGCAGCACCAACCCAGCCATCCCCTTTCCTTGAGAAAGTGGCGTCAAATCTTACCCGGTCGCTCTCTCCTCTTTCAACGCACGCGCTTGCAAAACCTCAGGCGCCTCAATCACTGCCTTCTCTTAGAGAGGCTATCTCGAAATTTGATTGGATGCTTTCTCCTGCGCTTCCGACACAATCGGAGGGTCTCGCTGCTTCTCTGAAGACCGCCTCCCCTCATTCACTTGTGCAACGTACTGGCTACGTTTCACAAGCCTCTGTTTCTTTGCCCCCAGCAATAGAGCAAGTGATAGAGAAATTTATATCACAAGAAACGTCACATCTCACCCCAACGACGCCGCAACCACAGCGGTCGGGGCAAGAGTTGAGTGCGGCTCTTTTCATGGCTCACTCCCCACTGCCTTTAGGGAAAGAGCAGAATCTCAACAAAGATCATCTCCGTGAAGAGCGCCCTCATGTTATTCCTCAGCCTCTCCATCCTGGTGTTGGAGATCCCCATCTTGAGATTCCTATTTCAGAAGAAGCTCTTTTAAACCTCTTAGGAAAAGGACGCGTTCACGCTCCCGTTCATATGGACGGAACTCCTGTAGGAGTCGATACGGTTGTAACCAAAGTCGAGGCCCATGAAGTCCAAGCTCAAGCACACGCCATTCTCAAGCCACTCCCTCTTGTTGCCGACCATCAAGAGCCAGAAGAAGATGTAGAAGAAAACAATGAAGCAGCGGTGGTCTCTCAGGATGTGACTGTTGAAGACCTTGGATTTTACTTTCAACCTCCAGTAGTTAGGGTTCCTTCTCTAACGGCAATTTCTACAGCTGAAAAGAGAGCTCAAAGAGCTGTAACCAGTCTTTTGAACGTAGGCAGAACGGCCCTTTCATCCAAGCTCCCTGTTGCAAACTCACAGGATTTTGCTACTCCCACGTCTCCTAATGCCTTCAAAGCGACGAAAATAAAAGTGATGCTCGACCTTGCGGCGCTTGGCATGAATGTTCCCGAAATGCCTCAGCAGGTTACTCTCTCTGTAGACCTTACTTCTTTGCGAGAAGTCCCCAACACACGCGAATTGACTTTGGATTTCACTGGGTCAGAACAGAAAAGCGCTCTTGTCTCTTCTACAAGATCGAGGCTTTCAGAACGTGCACGTCCAAAAACATACACGCTGGCTGTCACACTTACGGCTCCTGATCGTGAGCCCCAAGTCATGCGTATTTCTTTAGACTCCCGAGCTTTAGCCAGGTTTGCTACTCTTATGCAGCCTCCTGTGTCTCCAGATGTTGCGGCCTTGGAATCTACAGGAACGCTTACGACGCGCAACGCTTTCCAAGCTCAGAAACACCAAGAATTGCTTCATCAATTGATGACCCTCCTGCAATCTTCTTTCACTTCAGATGACGCGCATCAGCCTCTTTTGACCACACCCACTATTTCTGATCGTCTTTTTGTTAAAAAGGTGCAAGCTCCTGTACCATTCACTATTAAATCGCCTGTACGCCCTCTTCGCCACAGCTCGCGCGTGACCATCGAAGAGGTATCTCGCTCCGTTTCTTTCTCCAGAGGTGAATTGCGTCAGCCTCTTATGACCGCTCCTAACGACAGCGAGGTGTCCCCTCGTCTTTTGGTTGAAGAAGCTCACTCTTCCGTGCCTTCAGAAAACCAGACTGTCAAAAGATCGGCTACACATGCTCCTCATCAATCACCCATAGTCGTCAATACGACGTGGGAAAAGGTACCGCCCCTCCTCAAGACTCTAGAACAGTCCACCAAGTCTATGGCGGCTTCCCTTGTCTCACCTCGTCTCGGACAAAGAATGACGTCACCATCACATTACAGGCTTCCTAATTCTCTAGGAAGGCAAAAAGGCCTCAATAGCGCTCCATTTCCTGTGGAAATCACGCATGTTTTTTCGCTTGGGTCTTCCCTGGTAAAAACTCTAGAGCAGCCTTTAACGACTTACCTTGTCTCGCCTCGTGCCACGCAAGAAACGGTGTCTTCGTCACAGCATAGATTTTTTGACGCCTTCAAGAAGGCTCTCTTGAGAAAAACGACTGCCCTGTCTACCCAAATTGAGACTCCTGTCCTTGAGTCTTTGCCGGAAGCTCACCAGCTTGTTTCTCTACAACCTTTAGACGTTCAACCCTCCCACAACAGCCCCAGCTCTGTCATGAGTGTGACGATTAATTTGGCGGAGGCTTTTGGCACTAAAGTTTCTCCTCATGCTCCCCAGGAGGTCACTCTTTCTGTGAATCCGGAGTCTCTTAGAATTGTTCGTGATGATTCCTTGGCTTTGGAGTCTAGCGATGGGCGTGATAAAGATTCTCTTCTTCTTCCTTCAGGATCGGGCTTTCAAGCAAACACACACCAAAGGTATACGTTTGACCTCACCCTAAAGGCACGTGGTTTTGAAACACAAACGGTCACTGTCTCTTTAAATTCTAAAGATTTCAATGAATTGTCATCTTTATTTGCGGCTCCCCTCTCTCTGAAGATTTCTGAATTTAGACAAGGAGGATCGCTTGTTGCTCAGGCTGGCGAACCGTCAAGCCAGGCCCCCCAACCATTCCTCGGTCGTCTTTTGACGACATTAAGTCGTGGCACATCAAGCATGCTACCCACAAGCACAACACTTGTCCCCTCACGGATTAAGCAGACCTTCAAAAAACTGCCGACATTCTTAATGGATGGTTTTGTACAATTCCAACCGCATCGTGCCTCTATCGCTTCTCTGCTCGATTCATCAACTCCTGATCTCTCAAAAGCCCTCATCATGAGGGCAGCTGAACCAAGGTTAAGGCTCACCCATCAGGCAGAGAGAGTTGCAATCATCCCTACTCCGAAGACGTACAGGCTCACTTCCGACATGTTAAGAGCTTTGGCGAGACTAAGAGCTTTAGAAACTCTTAGGGAAACCCCTATGGCAATCACCTCCACGGCTTCTATGCAAATCAGGCCTTCTTTATGGAATCTCAATCAATACGAGATCGTTTCTCTTCCAAAGCAACTTACGTCCAAGCTTAATACGTCTCAACCCCCTGTGATGGTTGATCTTGTTGCTCTTGGGATTAAAGAACCAGGAACGCTTTCTGTCACACCCGACTCGCTCAACAAGGCAACTTCTAACAAGGACGGCACTTACACTGTTAACGTCACAGGTTCCCTTAATAATCAGCAGGTAAGTATGCCCCTCGCCTTGACGCCTGAAGCGGTTCAAGAATTGACAGCGCTTACGAGTGCCCCCCTTCCATCTGTGTCAACTCGTCGCGCCTTATCATTCTTTTCACCTGAACAAAGGTCGCCCCTTACACCTGCTCCTGTAAACAAAGCGACATTCCTTCCGCTCCCCTCTACGCGGTTAGATTCCTCGTTCGAATGGCTGGGTGGCAGCGATAACGGAACCACGTCTCAATCTAATTCAACGCAGAATGACTCTTCAACGAAAGAGGAAAGCAACTTAGGCACAGAAGCATTGACGACCCTTACAAGCAACCCACCCTCATCTACGCAGCTCCAGCCCTTGGTTGAAGAAGAAACTGACACATCCTTCTCTATTCCACCTTTGCCAGACTCTCCTTTTTTCTCAGCCTTTCTTGCTCGCCGTGAGAAGTCAAATTCGGAATCTCCTGTTGTATTAAGAAGTCGTAATAATCCTAACGTCAGCACAACAACCCCTGTTCGTAATCTTCTCCACCAACTCCATCAGACCCCTATCTCTTATGGTGATGTCGATATTCTTTTCGCTCCGGGCACGCTTGATACATCTGCACTAACCCCTCAAAGACAGCCCTCATTGCTTACTTCAACTGAGGCAAGCCCGACTGTGGTTAAGCCCTCAACCCCTCCTGTGGATAAGTCTCCTGAAGGAAGTCCAACTTTGGTTAAGCCCAGGACGGCATCCTCAGAGAAGGGAAGCCCCTCTACACCTCCTTCAAGAAGAAGCCCAAGTTTGTCTCCTAACACTTCTGCAGAATTAAAAAGGGCGGTTAAAGAATATTTTGCAAAGCATGCTATAGAAATGAAAAGCCGTGCATCACAAGAAGCCATAAAATCTCCGTCTCAACGTAATTTTCTTACGCAGGAAACTTTACATCTTGTGGCTGAGTCTCTTGAAGGAAGTCCAACTGTGGTTAAGCCCTCTACCCCTCTTGTGGCTGAGTCTCTTGAAGGAAGTCCAACTGTGGTTAAGCCCTCTACCCCTCTTGTGGCTGAGTCTCTTGAAGGAAGTCCAACTGTGGTTAAGCCCTCTACCCCTCTTGTGGCTGAGTCTCTTCAAGGAAGTCCAACTGTGGTTAAGCCCTCTACCCCTCCTGTGGCAACTTCTACTCGCACATCCGCTTCAAAGAAGAAAAGTCATGTCCTAAAATCTAAAGTCCCTTCGTCCCCTTCGATTTTAGGGGATATAACTTATTCCTCAAATGCATCAGCTCAACAGGAACAGAAAACACCTCCTTCCCTGTCTTCCAAGACTTCTCTTTCCACTAAAAGTCCTGGGAGGTTACCGCGCCCCCACTCTCTTTTAAAAGCATCAAAGAGCGCGGCAAACAATCCTTCCAGCACTGACCAAGAAAATACGCCTTCAAACGGGTCGGAAAATGATGAGTGAACCATCTTGATTTAAAAAAATAGGAGGATTATGGTGAGGCTAGTTTTTGTTTATGATGATAATTATATGGTAGGTTAATTTTATGTATCGAATTTTTTCAAGAAAAACCCTTCTTCTCATAACATTGTGGGGAAGCGCGCTCTCTCTCTTTCCTCAAACCCAGGCTTTTTCTTGCTGGAAGTGCTGCTTCTTTCCTTGTTGTCCACAAACCCATTCGACAACACCAACCGTTAAGTCTCGACTCCTTAACCCTGAGGGTGGCTCTAAGAACAACGGGTACGAAATCAATGGTTCTCAGCCCACTTCTCTTGCTCAACAACCTCCGAGACAAGAGCCTTTTCAACCTTTGACAGAGAAGTCGCCTGTTATAGTGAGCGCTACTGTTAGTGCCACCCCGCTTCCTTCCTCCTCTTCTTCTAAGACGAATGATGAGCTAGTCGTTCCACTTCTCCTCCCAACAGTATCATCTTCTCTTAATCAATCTTTCGAGGATACGGATACGAGTCCTGAGTGGAGTCGACCGAATGGTGAGTTGCCCTCTAACCCATCCGAGGTAAACTGGTGTGTCGGCACAGCAGAATTTGGAGATGAAAGACTTCCATTAGTCAAAGCTTCTGAAAGAACAAAGGCTAAATTTAAGTCAGTTAAGAAGAATGAGTGGGAAACAATTAGAGCACGGGAAGGAGAGAAGCTCACTAAACTTTTCTTTTTACAAACATCACATTATGCTCCAGAAAAAGAGCAGGCATTTGTTCGAGTATTTTTAACGAAAATAATACCGCTTTGGGAAAAGGCCCCAGACTCTTTCTCTTTTGCTTGGCTTCCTACTGACACCTCATATTACTTTTTTGCCCGCCAATCCGAACGACTGCTATATATTAGAATGCCGCGTGACCAAAACCGAGAAAAAGTATTAGAAGATACGAGGGCAACACGAGACTCTTCACGGGGAGTTTCACGAACAGCTTCACGGGCAGTTTCAAGAATGGGTTCAAGAGCTCCGTCTCCGAAGCAAGACGAAAAGACAAGCACAGTGAAGACGATAACGCGAAAATAAGAGAGAAAAGAAAAGGAAGAAGATGATTAAGTTCGGCTATCTAAAAGGAGACTCTCGCATAGAGCGCGCAGTCTCCAGGATACCTACCTTAGAGACACCTCATCTTCACCTAAAATTGTAAACCTCTTGCTTCAAGAAACACTTGAAGTTACCTCTCGAATTAAGTATTCCTAGCCTTAAGCGCTGAGCCTCGCGAGGGCGAAGAATGGCGTAAGAAGCCAATCTGTTTTGGAGCTTGCCATTCCTCAGATCCAAGCGACGTCAGAGGATTTAAAACAAAACCCTTCTGCAAGTAGAGGTAAAAGCGTGACAGTCCTTCTTAAGAAATTTCCCATCTCTTCTTCCACAAGGCTTTTTGTTTGCTTTTTTTCTCTTATTATTGCTGCCCGCCTTATAGGAGCTTTTTTTCTCCCTCTCATTGATCCCTCAGAATCACGGTATGCGGAGATTGCTCGCAAGCTTTTAGAATCCGGCGACTGGATTACTTTGTTTCATGATTATGGTGTCCCCTTTTGGGCTAAACCCCCTCTCTCAAGCTGGCTTTCAGCGAGCGGCATGGCTCTTTTTGGAGTCAATGGTTTTGGGGCCAGACTCCCCATCCTCCTTCTGTCTCTGGGTCTTGTGGGGCTTGTCATCAATCTCGCCAATACACGACGGCAAGAGGGCCTCTCGGCTGCAAGCGCTTTGATTCTCCTGACGGGCGTCCTTTTTTATATAGCAAGCGCCACCGTTATGACGGATATGGCTCTTGCCTTTGGTACTACCTTGTCCATGGTTGCCTTCTGGCAGGCTCTTAAACCTCCAGACGGACAGAAGTGGAAATACCTGTTCTTTGTTGGTCTTGCCATTGGCGTGTTAGGGAAAGGCCCCATTGCTTTGATTCTGGCAGGATTTCCCCTCTTTTTGTGGACAGTCATAGGGAAGCGTTTTAAAGAAGTGTGGCAAAAGCTTCCCTGGATCTCAGGTACTCTGTTGATGCTGGCCATTGCTGCTCCTTGGCACATCTTAGCGGAACTTAAAACGCCTGGGTTTCTTAATTATTACATTGTGGGAGAGCACTTTAATCGCTTTTTTGTCAAAAGCTGGACGGGCGATCTTTATGGCTATGCCCATGCTGAGCCCATAGGCTTTATATGGTTTTTTTGGCTCGTTGCAACGCTTCCTTGGTCCCTTTGGTTGATCGGAATTTTAAGCTCACGTGCGCGAGAATGGCGCACCCTTTTTACAAGTGAAGATGGATGGGTTCTTTATTTGCTCCTCTGGGCCCTTTCTCCTCTTCTTATTTTTACCTTTTCTCGGAATATCATTTGGACATACCCTCTTCCAGGAATTCCTCCGTTTGCTTTGCTTTTGGGGAATTTTTTAATGCCCCTCCTTACCACATCTCTGTGGCTTAGGCGCACTTTCTTGGTGTCCGTTGCAATAGCTCCTCTTGCTATGCTTGTCGTCACGTTCTATTCCCATTTTGTTCCTGAAGTGCTCAACAATCAACAGCGCCTCGTTCAGTCATTTATGGAGACACACAAAAATGCCAAGCTTATCTATTACTGTCCTAACTGTTATTCAGCAGAGTTTTATTCCCAAGGACAATTCACTCTTCTTCGAGACGTGGCCCTCTTTCAACAAGTGATGAAAAATGAGGAAGATGTTTTTGTGGCAATGCGAAAAAGAAAATTTACGAGTCTTCCCCAATGGATGCGTGACAAGCTCGTCAAAGTGCAACAATATGGTAAAACTATATTGTTTAAGAAGGTCTCCTCTCATGCGCCCTAGCCCTTTACAAGACGTTCTTCCAAGACCTAAAAACCCCCTCTTTTCTTTTATAATCCCTGCTTACGCTGAAGAAAAAAACATTGCGACCTTTCTAATGGCTCTTAAAGATGCCCTCGATCATCTTTCGATTCGGTATGAAATTATTACTATTGATGACGGTAGCCCCGACAACACAGCAAAATTCATGAGGGAGACGGCTCAAAAAATTCCTATGAAATGTGTTTTGTTTTCTCGTAATTTTGGGAAAGAACAAGCTTTAACTGCGGGGCTAAAGTACGCCTCGGGGGATGCAGCCATCCTCATGGATGCTGATTTTCAGCATCCTTTCCAAACAATTGAAGAGTTTATAAATCATTGGCGTCAGGGCTATGACATTATTTATGGGATCCGCGTGGACAGGGGCCACGATGGGTACCTCCGTCGGTCTTTTACCTATGTATTTTATAAGCTTCTCAATTGGATTGCAAAAATCCCTATTGAGCCCAATGCGGGTGACTTTCGCTTGCTTGATCGTAAGACGATCGACGCTCTCAACACTCTTCCAGAGCGTACCCGTTTTATGAAAGGCCTTTACGCGTGGGTCGGCTTTAATAGCATCGGGATCCCTTTTGATGTCGTCGAACGTCAAGCAGGCCAATCGAGTTATAGCCTTACCAAACTCTCAAACTTAGCCGCCATTGGCTTAACGTCTTTTTCCACCTTGCCACTTCGTATTGCCATGCTTGTAGGTCTTCTTACATCTTGTGTTGCCTTGTCCTATGGATCTTGGATTGTTTTGCGAGCACTTTTATTTGGTGTTGACCTCCCTGGTTGGTCAACTCTTGTGGCTGCCGTTCTCTTTTTAGGAGGGATTCAACTCATTGCCATGGGAATTTTAGGGGAGTATATCAGCCATATCTTTACAGAAGTTAAAAGGCGCCCCCATTACATCGTCTCTGAGGTCTATGATTCTCTAGAGTCCACCTCACAACGCTCCCATGCTTAAAAAGCAAGTCATGCGCTTTGGCCTTGTCGGCTTGACAGCTCTTAGCGTTCATTTGCTTTCCGTCATGGTACTGGTCAAGACCTGGGGGATTTCTCCTTTAGGGGCGAATTTTTTGGGGTTTCTTCTCGCTTTTCAAGTCAGCTATTGGGGCCATTATAAGTGGACATTTGTGGCTGATCATGTGTCTCATAAAAGAGCAAGTCTTCGTTTTTTCATCCTCGCCGGCTCAACCTTTGGTATCAATGAACTTCTGTACGCAGGGTTGTTGAAGACAACAGAGTTACCCTATGACGTTGCCCTTCTTATGGTTTTAATTGTTATCTCGGTCTCAACCTTTGTTTTGTCTAAATTTTGGGCCTTTCGCTAACAGGGAAGGAAAGATGAGAAAAACAATCATTTTGTGCGCGGATGATTTTGGGCAAGACCCTCACATTAGCCAGGCTATTTTAACGCTCGCAACAAATAACCGTCTTTCTGCCACCAGCTGTATGACAACAGAGGAAGATTGGACACGCCACGGACACGCCCTTAAGGCCTTCCACAATCACCTTGATATCGGGCTCCATTTTAATTTAACCCATGGAAAAGGGAGCTATTGCCGTCCTTTGAATGAGTGGCTTTTCCGTTCTCTTTTGAGACAAATTGATAAGACGTTTATTGAAGCCCAATTGCATGACCAACTTGATCGTTTTGAAGCTATCATGGGGTGTTCGCCTGATTTTATTGATGGCCATCAGCATGTTCACAGTTTTCCAGTTATGAGAGACGCTGTGCTTAATGTGATAAGGGACCGCTTTCCAACTCGGAAGCTTTATGTGCGCACCCTCAATCCCATGCTTCACGGGGCCGACAGCCACAGTAAAGCCCTTATTGTAAAGGGGGTTGCTTATGGATTTTCACGGGCTTTATCCCGTCAAGGACTACAACATAACTCTCAATTTGGGGGCCTCTACAGCCTATATCCTCATGCCCCTTACAGGGATTTTATGAACCTTTGGTTGCAGCAAGCGACGAACGGCACTCTTTTGATGTGTCATCCGGGGCAACTTCCCCTTCACCCCACTTTTGATCCTATTCAAGAAGCCAGAGTAAAGGAATATGCTTATCTTTCCAGTGATGCCTTTTTAGAAGATTGTACCAGGGCCGGTGTTGTCTTGGGTCGGTTTGGGGAATTTACGCCCCGTCATTCTGAGAGTTAACTCACCCAGAACAACAGGGCGCTAAAGATTTAAGAAGCTTGCTCGCTCTTTTGTTGACCATCCGTCGCAACGGGGGAGAGAGACGCTGATTCTTTCAACATTTTCTCTAACTCATCCGCTTTAACATAGCCAGGAACAACCTTTGTTTCTCCAATAATTAACGTTGGAGTCCCGTTTATTCCAAGGGTTTTTGCAAGGTCAAGGGCGTCGTCAATTTGAGCTTGAACCATCTTGCTCTCCATATCAACTTTAAGCTTTTTGGTGTCAATTCCAAGGGAATTTGCTGCTTTTAAAAGCTGTTTTTTGGTAAGAGGTTTTGTTGATTCAAAGATAACTTTTTGAAGAGGCTCGTACTTATTTTGTTCTTTTGCGGCAAGCAGAGCCTTAATCGCCATCACAGAGTTTCCGCCCATAATGGGGAGGTCCTTAAAAATAACCTTAACGTTTTTGTTGTTCGCTAAGAGTGTGGCAAGCTCTCCATGAAATTTTTTGCAAAATCCACAGGATGGATCCCAAAAGACAACCAAAGACTGAGACCCTTGAGGGTTTCCTGTAATGGCATCTTTGTCACCTTTAAAGATTTTGTCTTTATTTTCAGCAACAGCTTTTTCCATTTTTGCTGCAGCTTCTTTTTGTTGCTTGGCCATTCCTGCTTGCATAGCCGTCATGATCACGTCAGGGTTTTTTTCTAAGTACCCTCCAATCATCTTTTCTATTTCTGCGACTTGTGCAGACGTAAAATTGGCAGGAGCGGGTTGTGAGGCTGCAGGCACAACCGGAGCCGTTACCGGTGCATTGTCAGCAAAACCGTCATTTATAAGCCCTAAAGTGGCAAAAGATAACACGCTTAAGTAAATTTTTTTCATTGTTATTCTCCCTTGTGTTGAGTCAGGAAAGCATATCTAATTATCATAGAATCTACAAGGATTTCCTCTTTAAATCCTCTTTTTTAAGAGAGGACTTGCCATGAGCCCATATTTTTTTTATTCTTTTATGAGGTTAAGGGAGATTTTCAATGCGTTTTATAATAAAAACTTTAATTTTTTTAAGCCTGACAATGACGGCAGGGCAGGCGGGTGAGGACAAGAAAAAGGAAACGACTCCTCCTTTGCCTGAAATAAGTATAGGGAAGCCAGAAGCGCCGGTGCTCATCATCGATTACTCTTCTTTAACATGTAATCATTGCGCCCATTTTTACTTAGATGTTTTGCCAGAGATTCAAAAAAAATATATAGAACCAGGGTACGTCCGTGTTATTTTCCGTGATTTTCCTGGAGATAAAGTCAGTCTTGAGGCCCACCAAATAGCCTGGTGTAAAGGTGAAATTAAATATTTAGACTTTGTAAAACTTCTTTATTCAACTCAAGAAAAATGGCTTTCTGCTGCAGATCCTATAGCAACTCTTAAGTCAATCGTAACTCAAAATGGTATTTCAGCTGAACAGTTTGACGCAGCCCTTAAAAACCAAGAACTATTGGATAAGATTGTTTCAGCGCGCCTTGAAGGGCAAAAGAAATATAAAATTGACGCAACCCCAACAATTGTTATTAACGCTAAAATCCATAAAAAAGCATTGAGCCTGCAAGAAGTCGACGACATTCTGAAGCCTATCTTAGACAAGGAAAAAGAATAAGAGTTGATTCTCTCTTCGTCTCTTCTTATATAAGACCATATAAGGAGTGTCACTGTGGCCATGTCTCAAGATCAACTTAAGAGCTATCTTTCCAAAGCTTTTCCAGATGCCGTTATCGATATTCAAGATTTAGCTGGCGATAATGATCATTTTGCAGCAACCATTACCTCATCTGCTTTTCAGGGGAAAACACGCATTCAACAGCATCAAATGGTGTTTGAAGCTTTGGAAGGCCATATGGGAACACGTCTTCACGCCCTCTCTCTCAAAACACAAACGCCCGAGGAATAATTATGTCTGATGTTTTTGATCAAATCCGCAAGGATCTCGCCTCTCATGAGGTTGTTTTATATATGAAAGGAAACGACAAGTTCCCTATGTGCGGTTTTTCGGCAGCCGTTGTTCAAATTCTCAAAACGCTCAATGTTCCCTTTAAATTCGTGGATGTTCTGCAAGATGCAGAAATCAGAGAGGGTATTAAAACCTTTACCAATTGGCCTACAATTCCTCAACTTTATGTCAAAGGTGAGTTTGTAGGCGGTTGTGATATTGTGCGGGAAATGTATCAAATGGGAGAACTCCAAGACCTTCTTGTAGAAAAAGGAATTTCCACATCCGCTTAAACCTTTTGTCACATTTTGTGAAATATAAGCGTTTTCTTTGCATTGACCAATTCTCTGTCTTTTTTTAAGGTGGCGCTTATGACGACTGTATTAAAAAAAGAGACTTCCTCTCCCCGTATCGCTGTTATAGGTTGCGGAAGATGGGGCAAAAATTTAGTCCGCAACTTTGCAGAGCTGGAAGCCCTTGCAGCCGTTTGCGATCGGGGTACATCCAAAGCTCAAGACATTGCTTCTCACTATGGCGTGGCCGCTCTTTCAGAAGAAGAGCTCTTTACCCATCCTGACCTTGACGCCATTGTCATAGCGACAGAAGCCCCATTCCATGAAGCTCAGGCTGAAGCAGCCTTAAAAGCCGGTAAGCACGTTTATCTTGAAAAACCCATGGCTCTTTCAATCCATGCTGCTCAAAAACTTTGCTCTTTGGCCAAAGATAATAACCGTATCCTTATGGTAGGGCATATCCTTAACTACCACCCTGCGTTCATCACCTTAAAAAATCGCCTTCAAGATCTTGGACCCTTAAAGCATATTTATGCGAATCGGTTGGGGCTTGGTCAATTTCGACGACTTGAGAGCGTTCTTTGGGATCTTGCAAGCCATGATGTGTCCCTTGTTCTTTCCTTAACACAAGACATGCCTCACAGTGTAAGCGCTGCGGGACAAACGTATCTTACGCCAAAAAAGCCAGCAAGTGCTCTTCTCACTATGGCCTTTTCAGGTGGTCTTACAGCCCATATCCATGCCTCTTGGTTTTCTCCTTTTAAGGAGCAAAAATTAGTGGTTATGGGAGAAAAAGGGATTGCTGTTTTTGACGACTGCAAGCCGTGGTCTGAAAAACTCCAAATTTCAACCCATTGCCTTACTTGGAAAGACGGTCACTGTCATGCTAATGATGCGGTTCAAACCGAATACATTTCCTTGCCCCCCTCTGAACCTCTTAAAAATGAATGCCTTCATTTTTTGACATGTATTCAAAAAGGAGAAGAGCCTCTTACATCGGGTCAAGAAGGGCTTCGGGTTACAGAAGTTTTAGAAAAAGCTGAACATTCTTTACAGTCGAGAGATAAACTATGATCCCTTTTATTGATCTTGTTGCCCAACAACGCCGTATTCGTCCTCAGCTGGAAGCAGCATTTCTTCGCATTTTAGATCATGGCGCCTATATTATGGGCCCCGAAATTTACGCCCTTGAAGCGCAATTGTCTTCTTTTTGTGGAACCTCTCATACCCTCTCCTGTTCTAATGGAACGGATGCTTTAGCCCTTGTTCTCATGGCTAAGAATATAGGACCAGGGGATGCGGTTTTCGTTCCTTCTTTTACCTTTGCCGCAACAGCAGAAGTTGTGGCCTGGATGGGAGCAGAGGTTGTTTTTGTTGATGTATTGGAAACAACTTTTAACATGGATCCCCTAAGCCTTGAAAAAGGAATCCAAGCTGCAAAAAAGAAGGGGCTTCTCCCAAAAGGGGTTATTCCTGTCGATCTATTCGGCCAACCAGCTGATTATGATGCCCTGCATGCGATTGCTGAAAAGCATAATCTTTGGATTATGGCGGATGCCGCGCAAAGTTTTGGAGGAACCTATAAGGGCAAGAAAGTGGGAGCCCTTGCTGAATCAACAACCACCAGCTTTTTTCCTGCAAAGCCTTTGGGATGTTATGGAGACGGAGGGGCTGTCTTTACAGAAAACCATGATCTTTTAAAGATTATGGAATCCTTACGTATTCATGGACAAGGGGAAGACCAAGACAAATACAAAAATATCCGAGTAGGAATGAATGGGCGCATGGATACCATTCAAGCCGCTATTCTTCTTGAAAAACTTACTATTTTTCCTGAAGAAATTCTATTGCGCCAAAAAATTGCCGATCGGTATTCAGAGGCACTTCAAGAGGTTGCAGAAACTCCTTTTGTGCGTGATGAGTGTCAATCCGCCTGGGCTCAATATACGTTAAAAGTCGATCCTCTCAAGAGAAAAGAGATTATGGAAGGGCTTCAACAAGAAGGAATTCCTTCCGTGATCTATTATCCGCTACCTCTTCATCATCAACAGGCCTATAGCTCTTATTCTTGGGCAACAGAAACTCTCCCCATAAGCGAATCTCTTTCAAAAACAGTGCTGAGTCTTCCCTTGCACCCTTATCTAGACCCAGAGACCCAAGACCATATCATCAAAACCTTTTGTGATGTTTCAACACGTGTTCGTGCTAAAAAAGTAGCTTAAGGTTTCTAGCACACGAAAAGGCTTTTCAATAAAACACTCATGTTTTTGAAAAAAATTAAATTAACTTTATTTTAACAAATATCCCTATACAATAATATTGAAAAAGCAAAGAGCGAACATGAACCTGTTTTTGTAGAAGAAGTGTTATATTTTAGGGAGACTTTCAAGCCATGAACTTGCTCTATTGGCTTTTGAAATTGAACAAAAAAAAAGATTATGCGAGCCAAACACAAGGGTCAGCGGTTATTGAGTTTGCCCTCCTATCCCCTGCAATCTTACTTCTTATTATAGCAATTTTTGAAATAGGGGCCATCATGTACGTTCGAGCCGCACTTGATCTGGCCATTTTACACGCTTCTCGCTTTGGACGTACAGGACAAGTTGTCACAGGCCAAACGTCACAACAAACAGTGGCAGAATTAGTTTCTTTATACACATTTAATTTAGTAGATCCGACAAAGTTGACGCTTACCGTTACGCCTTATCCAAGCTTTGCGTCTATTCCAACAAACTCTCAAGTTCTTTCTCAACACCTTAATACGGGGGCCCAAAATTTTGGGGAAACAGACCAGATTGTTCTTTACACACTTACCTATGATTGGATGTTTTATACTCAATGGGTTGGAAATCTTTTGTCTCCCAGCGGAAATGGGCACTTAACACTTATTGCAAGTACTATTGTTCAAAATGAACCATTTTGAGGGAACCTTATGATGTACTGGCTAAAAAATCGATTAAGACGAGAAGATAAGGGGGCCGTTCTTGTTGAATTTACTCTTCTGCTTCCCATCATTTTACTACTTTTTGTAGGAATTTATGATGTTTCAAATTTAATTTCCTGTAGCAATAAGCTTAATCAAACAGCCCAAGAACTAAGTAATGTTATTACAAGAGGGAAACTTACGAAACCGCAATTAGATGCCATATTACGGGCTGCTCCCTTGCTTATGCAACCCTTTGATTTTTCAACAAATGGGAAGGTTATTGTCACCTGTGTAACGCAAGCGTCCACCTCCTCAACTCCCCCACCTCCCACCAGTCCATGGCAAGACAGCTATGGAAGTGGAGCAGGAACGACTCAAATTAACCTAAGCAATTTGCCGGGGGGTCTCGTGTTAACTTCGGGTCAAACAGTTATTTTCACAGAAGCATTTTATACATATACGGGGGATTTTACGACTTATTCTTTTACATCAGGCAAATTATATCAAATTGCAGCTGGAATGCCACGTCAGGGAACAATGACAACTCTTCCACAGAGTTAAATGTTTTTTAATATTTTGCAAGTTAGCATTATAAAATTATATAAAAAGTTACGGAGCTCTAACATGTTCGTCCATAAAAACTTCCGGAAAATCTATCATCAAATACAAATCTTTTCTCGCAATGAACAAGGGGCTATAGCAATTATTTTTGGCCTTCTTATTATCCCTATTTTAGGTTTTTTTGGATTGTCAATAGATCTAGGAAATGTCTATTATGTTCAATCAGTTATTGGAGGAGCTGTTGATGCAGCGGCTCTCGCAGGAGGAAGATCTGGAGGGACCCCGGAGAAAATAAAAGCTCAAGCTACAGCCATTTTTAATGCAAATATTCCTAAAAATCTTATCGGCAGCATAAGTGCCCCAACAATTACGCTCACACAAAATAACACGGTCGTAAAAGTAACGGCTACAGGAACGATAAACAACTATTTTTTAACACTTTTTGGCATCTCGACGGTAACAACATCCCAGTCATCTGTTGCTTTAGTTACAACTAAAGGTGCGGAAGTTGTTTTAGCTTTAGATAATACAGGGTCTATGGACGGCTCTCCGATGCAAAGTGAAAGAGATGCGGCCAGCCAACTTGTCAATATTTTATATGGAGGGAATGGAACATCAGGAGGATCAGATACGATTCCTGGGCTTTCTGTTGCTGTTGTGCCTTATTCAACAACAGTGAATATATCAGGCATCACTCTTAAGAATAATGTGAAGTGGCTTTCAGCAGCTGGGCAAGCGCAAGTTGCAAACACCAATCTCTATCCTAACATTGCTGCTGTTACGGGAACAAGCGTGGGCGGAAAGTGGATGGGCTGTATTGAAGCGCGGGCTCCACTTTCAACATCTGGCCTTACTTCATCTCAGATTACGGCTTATGGTTACGTGAACTATCCCAATGGTACGGATACAACCGATGCTACTCCTACACAATACCCTTTTAGTCCCTTCCTCTATCCCTCAACTATGATTCATCAATATGTATTTGGTAAACCCTTGAATCGAGGGACAACAAGTTCAGCAACAACAGCTTTAGAAACTCCTCCTTGGGGGTCAAAAGGGAGCACAAGGGGAGATAACGATTGGAGACTTAACGGAACTGTCCCCACTTCAACCCTTTTTTTTGGAGATAACTACTCCTGGAAGAGTGCAGATGGCAACTATGGCGTCGGCCCTAATTTAGGATGTCCTGTCCCTATGACTCCCTTGCAGACTTCTCAAACTGTCGTTCAAAATACAATTAAGAGTATGCTCGCTACTTTCCGTGGAGGGACCATGATCAATTTGGGGCTCAATGCGGCTTGGTGGACAATCTCCCCAAACTGGAATGGGACGTGGGCACAACCGACTCCGGCCCCTGTTCTTCCAAATGGAGCGACCCTTCCTCAAGCGTATAATAATACCTTAAAAGTCGTCGTCCTTATGACAGATGGGCAAAATCAATGGTACGACTGGCCCACAGGGGTGCCAGGACTTCCGGATAATACTAATAACTATAAAGCAGATGCGGATTACACGGGTTATGGAAGACTTGCTGAAGGACGCTCAGGAACGACAGTTGCTGGGAATACAGGTACAACATTAAATGCACGTATGACTAATATGTGCACGACGCTCAAAAACAATAAGGTTGTTATCTATACAATTATCTTTACTCACGGCAATAATATTGATTCATCAACTCAAAAATTATTTCAAAATTGTGCCACAGACACGAGTCATTATTATTTTGCTCCTGACAACGCAACGCTTCTTGCAGCTTTCCAAAATATTGGTCAACAAATTACAAAGCTTCGATTGGGGTGGGCACCAAATTACTAACGACTATCAATTTAGTAAGAGCGTGGCTTATAAAATCTAAACTTTTTCAAGCACCAACAGGGGCATGCGCGTGAGAAGAGGATGATTTTAAATCTCCCATTCCCCAAAGAGTTATGCCCGTTGCCGTCAACGCTAAAAGTGTTCCCATGGCCATATTAAAGGAAAGACCATAGACAAAAGCTTCATCCACCCAGTTTAAAAGCTGCGGAAGTTGCTCTGGGGCAAAACCACTCAGCTGAGACATGGAATGCTCAACCTTAGAAATAATATTTACCAGATCTTGATGTTGTTCGGCAGACAAGTTCATCCGTTCCGTGTTTTGCAAAAGATGAATTCGTCCAAAGAAAACAACGAAGCTTGTTGAAAGGATAATACTCAACGTATTTCCAAGCATCATAAACATGGTGTAAACACCAGAAGCCACATTAAGGTCCCCTTGAGGGGCTGATTTCATCATGGCTGTATTACATGCCGTAAAATAAGATCCCAGTCCCATCCCCGCAAAGAACAGGGCCGTTGCCACATAAAGAAGGGACGACTCTGTCGTCAGGAATGTCATCATTCCCATAGCGAGGGTTGTGATAAGTGTCCCAAAAACCATGGGGACTTTCAGCCCAAACATGTCCACCATCTTTCCCCCAATAGGGCCGAGAAGTCCCATTGTGATCGTCATGGAGATAAAAATCAGGCCTGTTTCATAACTGGAATAGTGCAACGTGTTTTGAAGATAAAGACCCATCAACACAAGGGTCATGGAAAAGTTCATCGCCATCAAAAATTCGCCCGCCGTTGCCGCCATATAAGGCTTATTGCGAAATAAATGAGAGGGAACCATACGCACTTTTTGGGTACGATCGCGTAAAATGTAGAGACCAATCAGCAAGCATCCCCCACTTATAAGCCCCCAAAAAGAGGAACTTGTAACCCCCCACACCTCAATTTGATTCAGCGCATAAACAGTCGTACATAATCCTGAGGCAAGGAGGAAGGCTCCGACAAAATCTATTTTTTGTCGCGTTTCTTCAAGAAGGTCTTTAGGAGAATAGAGGTAAAGAATGGCAATGACAAAAATTCCCAAAGGAATATTGACGTAAAAAATCCAACGCCAGCTCATTTCTTCAATAATGAATCCTGCAAGAGTCGGGCCTATGGCCAAACCAAGGCCTGCAAAGGAAACAATAATCCCCATAACAAACCCTTGTTTTTGAGGAGGAGCTAAGGTGAAAATACTAGCCCAAGCTGGACTTGTGAAAACAGCGGCCCCACATCCTTGAAGAATCCGACCCATAATAAGAACTTCAAGGGACTGCCCAAATCCTGTTAAGGATGATCCCAACATAAAGACAACCAAGCCCGCGATCAGGGTATTCCTTTTTCCATAAATGTCTGCGACCCTTCCCGCCGGAATGACAAACGCGGCCCAAACCAAAACATATCCACTCAAAAGCCATTGGAGGCTATTTAGGTCTGCATTGATTTCTTCTGAAATAGGAACAAGCGTCAGGTTCACCGCCGTATAATCAATATTCATCAGAAAAATTAAAAGCCCAATGGCAATCAAAACAACCCAGGATTGGAAGGAGATGGTAGAGGAAGAAGAGGGCGACATGGTCATATTTCCTTTTTAAAAATTTTTCTCTTCTTTTGGGGAGAAAGTCAATGGTTTTAGTGTTCAGTAATCAGTTATCTGATTGAAATTTTTAGATCTTCTGATTACTGATTTCTGACTACTGAATCTTACAAACACCTATTTCATCTCCTCACATTTCACGATACACTCCTCTCCCAGGAGAAAAAAGATGAAACATATCTTATTGGTTCTTTGTTTGCTCATGCTTCCTTTTGGAGGGACGATGGCTACAGCCATGCCCTCAACGGTAGGGGTTCACCAAGACACACCCTCTGCTCCCCCTCTCAAACCCATTAAGGTCAGTGAAATTAACGCGAACCTTTTTTCAGCGAGCTATGATTTTCTTCAAAAAACGGGAAGCGATATTTTTGAAGGATTTGTGTCCCTCAAAGACTTTGTGGAAACAGGCGAGTGGCTCATTAAAAGCATAAAGAATCCCGAGACACGTTATCAGATCGCTTCTTTCGCTATTCAACTTATGATTGTCCTTTTTGTCTCCTTTGTCTTGGCACAGAGTCTTTCCTCGTGGCTCAAACCAAAAATTCAAGCCTTCCTGAGCTGCAAGAAAAAACCCCCCGTTGAAAAGGTAAAAAGTCTTTTGTCTGCCACACTGCTGTCAACACTAGCACCCTTGTTTTTTGGTTTTTTTCTCTACACGCTTTCCCGTCTTCTGAATCCTGAGGATGACATTTATCTTGAAATTGCCAGGATTTTAAGTTCAGGCGCTGTCACTATTTGGCTGCTTTTAAACGTGGCCCATCTCTTTTTAAAGCCCTCCAGCCCTAAGCATCAGCATATCCCCCTCTCTCGTGAAGTTTTGGCCACGAGCTATCGGTGGATCCGACGCATGGCATTCGTCGCTCTTTTTGGATTCTTTGTTCTTGAAGCTGGCGCTTTAATTAAGTTGCCCCTTTCTGGAGGAAGGTTACTTCTCCAAGGCACAGGGTTTGTAATGGCTATTATGGCAATTTTTATGATGCTTTCTCTTCATCAAGAGGTGAAAAATTGGACCCTAAAAGAAAGAAAAAATCCCTACCTGTCTTTATCAAAGCGGGCGCTTTTACCTTGCCTTACGTATAGCTACGTTCCGATCATTGTTTTCATTGTTATCAGTTATGTCAGTTGGGCCACGCACGACTATGATCACGTCCAAGCTATAGTTTGGAAAAGCCTGTTGACCCTGGCCTTGTTTCCTTTTTTACGTATTTTAATGTCTTGTTTGCGTAAAATACGTGTTCTTTATATTAACAAACATCTTGCCCGAATTGCCCCTGTCTTTGCTCACAAAGTTATTTTTTATGGGCGTCAAATTGATTTTGTAATGTTCATTTTCTTTAATGTAGGGGCTCTTCTTTTTGCCTTAGATTTATGGGGTCTTAATCCATCTTATTTGATCTTTTCCACCTTAGGAAAAGTCATTGCTGAAAAGACCTTTAGTATTTTTACAATCATTGTTGTTGCTCTTTTTGTCACGCGCGCCGGCAACGGACTGCTGACTAAGTATTTAAATGCGACTAAGGAGAGCGCAAGTGACGCTAAAAAACAAAAGCAGGCTCGCTTTAAAACGATTTATAGTGTGAGCCGCAATGTGCTCCGCATCGTCGTTTGGACGCCAGCTATTCTCTTGATCATTGTTGAGATGGAAATTGATATTGTCCCCCTCTTAGCAACGGTTGGAATTCTCTCCATAGGTCTTTCTATTGGTGTCCAATCGCTCGTGAAAGACTTTGTTACCGGCTTTTTCATGCTCTTAGAAGATGCGTTTGCCGTGGGAGACCTTGTTGTCATCAATGGCCAAATGGGGCGGATTGAGTCTTTAACCGTACGGGTGGTTCGCTTGCGCACAACCGATGGGGCACTTTACACCTTTCCTTATGGAAATATTACAAGCCTTTGCAATCAGAATAGAGATTTTTCCGCGGTTCTTCTTCTTTTTAAAGTTGGCTTCGAAGCTGATCTAAGCCAAGTGTTTGAGATTTTGGAAAAAATCTCAAAAGATCTTCGGAAAGACCCCATAACGCGTAAACTTGTTACGGGTTCCATTGAGATTGATGGCGTTAATGAGATGAATGACCATGCCCTTGAGATAAGGACTGTCTTAAAAACAAAGCCCGGAGAGCATTATAAAGTCAAGTGGGCCTTCAATCGCCTTTTAAAACAATATCTTGAGCAAGAAAATATCCCTCTCGCCACTCCACGAGCGGTTACTTATAACTACGCCCTTGAAAAGTAACAGATCTTTTTTTAACCCTTTGTTAACTTTTCTAACGCTTGAATTTTAAAGACTTATTTTAGCTTGACTCAGCAAGAATATAGAAATTTCAACTCACTGGGTGGGGGTGGTCTTGGAATAAAAAAAATGATACTTATATACATAGGTAATACGATTCTTTTGTTTTCGAAAAATCATTAGGCAACAACTAGCAAGCAGCAGGTGAAACATGGCTAAAATATCTTCTTTTTCTTGCGGAAATCACGTAGTGTACCCAGCCCATGGCGTTGGGAAAATAAAATCCATTGAAACTCATGACATCGGGGGACATTCTCTCGAAATGTTTGTAATTTCTTTTGAAAAAGATCGCATGACCTTACGCCTCCCGACCTCTAAAGCAAAAACCTCTGGCTTACGACCTGTCTGTACATCTAAAGAAATGGCCAGCGCTATTAATGGATTAAAAACGCGGGGACGAGCGCGCCGCTCCATGTGGAGTCGACGAGCACAAGAATATGAAACAAAAATTAACTCCGGCGACCCTGTTTCACTGGCAGAAGTCGTGCGCGAGCTTTACAGAGGCGTCAATCAACCAGAGCAATCCTATAGCGAACGGCAGGTGTATCAAAATGCTCTCCATCGCCTTGCGGGAGAAATCGCAGCGATCGAAAGTATCGAAACAGACCGTGCTATTGAAAAGGTTGAAAAAATATTAGAAGCCGCATAAAATCTTTATATTTCATGATCACGTGCCCCGCTTACGCGGGGCATAATCGAGAAAAACAATGATAAAAAATATTCTTCAAATCTACGCTCTTCTTGTTTGTTTAATTACGGTTGTTATATTAATTGTCTCCTTTTCTATCTCCTTAAATTCAGTCACAAATTTGCTTATTCCACAGTATAAATACTATTCTTCTTTGCGGATTTATGATTCAAATGAGGCTTACATCGAGAATTACGAACATAGCATAGGATTTACGTCTTCCTCTTTTCAACAACTGTCTTCATCCTCATTGGATGACTCAGAAAGGCAGTATTGGAAAGATAAAATGCAAAAAGTGCTGGCTCTGCAACAACTCCCTCCGGCCCAATTGGATGAGAAAAGACTCGCTGCCCGCGGGCAATATTTAGAAAATAAAAAAGTTCAAGATATCACGAGCCTTATTGAGACATTCCAATGGGTATTGATTGCATTGATATTTTTCTTTATCCATTGGAAAATTTATAAAAAATCAGAACCATCTTCGAATTAGAAACATTTTTTGGAACTATCCTAGAGAATACTTTTTTGTGTTATTTAGGACAGTTTCTTTTTTTCTTGGCGTTAAAAAGTCAGTCCAAAGACTCCCTGTGATTACTCTCTATTAAAGAACTGCAAATAGACCCGATCAACTTCAAAATATGGACTTTTGTTGCAATTTTTCCATTGTCATTCCCTGCTGTGGCGGGGAATGACATCCGAAAAAAGGCAACTTCAAGAATAATGAGTATAGTAAGTTCTAGACATAAATCCTTATTTTTTCATTAAAAATTAAGGTAAGTTTTTTATCCTCATAACAAATTTGAATTTTCTGAAGCATCCCTATGAGAGAGTCAAGCATGCCAAAAGAGTCCGTCGTCATCGTTGCGGCTAAGCGCATTCCTACAGGCTCGTTCCAAGGAGTCTACCAAACTCTAAGCGCGGTCCACTTGGGCGCCACTGCAATAAAAGGGGCCTTAGAAGCTTCAAAGGTTTCAGGAGAGCAGATTGATGAAGTTCTTATGGGATGTGTATTGCCTGCAGGATTAGGGCAAGCCCCTGCTCGTCAAGCGGCGCTTTATGCAGGACTCCCTGACAAAGTTGGATGTAGTACCATAAATAAAGTGTGTGGGTCGGGTTTAAAGGCAGTGATGCTTGCGCATGATTTGATCCAAGCGGGCTCCATCACAATAGCCATTGCAGGGGGAATGGAAAGCATGACAAATGCCCCTTACCTCTTGCTTGGAGCCCGCGCAGGACTCCATATAGGCACCCACCCAATCCTCGATCATATGATGCTTGATGGCTTAGAGGATTCCTTTAGGGGTGGCACATCCATGGCTATTTTTGCGGAAAAAACGGCTGAAAAATATGGATTTACCCGAGAGCAGCAGGATGCCTATGCCATTGAATCGGACAAACGGGCCTTAGCTGCTATAGAAAAAGGGTATTTTAAGCAAGAAATTGTGCCTGTCTTGGTCACCGCTCAAAAAGAAACATTAACAGTTGATGAGGATGAAACCCCTGCCAAAATTAATTTTGAGAAAATCCCCCTCCTTAAGCCCTCCTTTAAAAGGGATGGCACCATCACCCCTGCCAATTCAAGTTCCCTCAGCGATGGAGCCGCCGCGGTTGTCTTAATGACAGAAAGTGAAGCCCGGAAACGAAACCTTAAGCCTTTGGCCAAAATTATCGCCCATGCCCAGTATTCTCGTGAACCTGAGTGGTTCACCCTTGCTCCAAGTGGGGCTATTGAAAAAGTTCTTCAGAAAGCGGGATGGAGCAAACAACAGGTTGATTTCTATGAAATTAACGAAGCCTTTGCTGTTGTGGTGATGGCCGTTATGAAAGACCTGGGCCTCACTCACAAAAATGTCAATGTCCATGGGGGCGCCTGTGCCCTCGGTCATCCTATTGGAGCAACGGGGGCAAAACTTCTTACCACCCTGCTCTACGCCCTCAAGACCCATGGCAAGAAAAAAGGAATTGTCTCTCTTTGTATCGGAGGAGGAGAAGCCGTGGCCATGGCGATTGAGGCTTTAGATTAGAAGAAACACGGAGCCACCGCACAACCTGACGTGTCGACACTTTCATCTTCAAAAATTTTTTTAAGGACTTGGATTAAAAGCAAATTCCTTGCTTTGAGTGGCTCCCCGGGACGGACTCGAACCGCCGACCCAGTGGTTAACAGCCACTTGCTCTACCGACTGAGCTACCGGGGAATATGAACGGGTTATAGCAAAAACTTTTTAATCCTGCTAGCCCTTTTTTGGAGGCCGGAACCGGAATCGAACCGGTATACAAGGATTTGCAGTCCTCTACATCACCACTCTGTCATCCGGCCACCATCAGAAGTTTACCTGTTTCCAAGGGGTATGGTCAAGAGAGGTTGTCACACATATCCTTTTTCTCAGTGACAAATGTCAATGACTCTTATACGGTTTATAAAACCCTAACCTGATGTCATTTTATGCAACCTGCCCCTTTAGCTCCTCCTCAAACGCCCATGATGGTGCAATACCTAGAGATTAAGGCTCAATATCCGGCGTGTCTTTTGTTTTATCGGTTAGGGGATTTTTATGAGCTTTTTTTTGAAGATGCGCTTCTTGCCTCCAAAGCCCTTGATATTGCCTTAACCCGTCGGGGAAAAGCTAATGGGGGTGAAGACATCCCTATGTGCGGCGTTCCAGCACACGCCAGCGAGCATTATCTTGCGCGCTTGATCCGTCAAGGGTATCGCGTGGCCATCTGTGAGCAAACAGAAGACGCATCTGCCCGGAAAACAAAAGGGCCCTTGACGCGAGATGTTGTCCGCGTGATTACCCCTGGCACCCTCACAGAAGAAAGCCTGCTGGAGGCCACACAAAATAACTTTCTGACGGCCCTTGTGCCAAGCAAAACAGGCAGTATTGGCCTTGCCTCCATTGATATTTCAACGGGAGATTTTTTTGTAGAGTCCTCTCCCCTCTCCCATCTTGAAACGGTTCTTGCTCGCTTGAAACCAGGAGAATTGTTGCTTCCGGACCCCTTTCTTAAAACACCCGAGCTCTATGAGCTTTTTCAAGAGTTAAAAAAACGCCTTACCCCTCTCCCCAGCAGCCGTTTTGATGAGCAAAATGGGTTGGAACGCCTTAAAGAACTTTATGGCGTTGAAAGCTTAGAGGCCTTTGGGGATTTCAAATCTCAGGAGATTGCCGCCTGTGGCGCACTTGTGGACTATGTGCGCCTCACCCAAAAGAAGGACATCCCTTCCTTAAAGCCCCCCAAACGTCTGAAGGAAGGGGGGCGGCTGGAGCTTGATGCGGCAACGCGGCGCAATTTAGAACTCCATCTATCCCTTTCTGGAGAAAAAAGGGGAAGCCTTTTAGAGGTGATTGATTGCACCACGACTTCCATGGGAGCACGGCTTCTCTCCCATCATCTGAGTGCTCCGTTAACAAATTTGGTTGCCCTTCAAAAGCGCCTTGAGTGCGTAGACTTTTTTTATGAAAATCAGCCGCTGTCTCAGGGTTTACGGGCTGTCTTAGCGTGTTGCCCCGATCTGGAGCGCCCCTTGTCTCGCCTGATCTGGGGGCGCGGCGGCCCCCGGGATTTAGCGGCGCTGAATCGAGGGCTTACCCTTTTGCCAGATGTTCAAAAAATCTTTGGAGGACACGTCCTTCCCGAACCATTGGCGATGACCCTCAAGCATCTGGGCTATTATGAGGAAATGACCAATCGGTTAACACGAGCCCTTAAAGACGAGCTTCCTCATTTGGTGCGGGATGGGGGATTTATTCGCCAGGGCTACCATCCACCCCTGGATGAGCTGTTGGCTCTCAAAGAGGATAGCAAAGGAGCTCTGGAAGCGTTGCAGCAAAAATATGCCCAAGAAACGGGCGTTTCTACCCTCAAGATTAAACACAACAATATCGTGGGCTATCACATTGAAGTGACGAGCCAGCACAAAGACAAACTGGGCCCTGCCTTTATTCACCGCCAAACCATGGCGAATGCCATGCGTTTTACAACCCATGAGTTGGCCGAGCTTGAAAAGAAAATCATGGGGGCCCTTGATCAGGCCTTAGCCATGGAGATCTACCTCTTTCAAGATCTGGTGAAGGACGTGGTGGGACGGGCGGATGCTATCATTGAAACAGCGCACGCCCTGGCAGCCCTTGACGTGGCCGCAAGCCATGCTCATTTAGCGCGTGAGAAAAACTACACCAAACCTCTTTTGGATGAGACGTTTGCCTTTGAAGTTGAGGGAGGGCGCCATCCCGTTGTGGAAGCCCTTCTTCCCCAAGGAACTCCTTTTATCCCGAATGCCTGTCATCTGAAGGGATTGTGGCTTCTCACAGGGCCCAATATGGCTGGGAAAAGCACGTTTTTACGGCAAAATGCGCTTATTGCGCTGATGGCTCACATGGGCATGTATGTGCCTGCTCAAAAGGCTCACATAGGACTGATGGACCGCATTTTTAGTCGTGTGGGCGCCTCTGATGATTTGGCACGGGGACGTTCAACCTTTATGGTTGAAATGACAGAAACAGCCACCATTCTTAATCAAGCCACGCCACGGAGTTTTGTTATTTTAGACGAGATCGGCCGCGGGACAGCCACCTTTGATGGCTTGTCCTTAGCATGGGCCTGCGTGGAACATTTGGTGCACGTGAACCGAGCCCGCTCTCTTTTTGCAACCCATTATCATGAGCTTACATCTCTTGAAAAATCGCTGCCAGAGGTCAGCTGCTACACGGTTAAAATTCGCGAGTGGGAAGATCAGATTATTTTTCTGCACGAAATTACTAAAGGGACAGCGGATAAATCCTATGGAATTCATGTGGCAAAACTGGCGGGCCTTCCCCCTTCTGTTGTAAAACGCGCAGAAGACGTTCTGAAAACGCTTGAAGACACAAAGCCCAAGCCAAAACTTGCGTCTCAACCCCTTCCTCTTTTTGTGGAGGCCTATAAGGTGCCAAGCCCCCTTGAAAAAGCCATGAAAACCATCAGCCCTGATGAACTGTCCCCTAAAGAAGCTTTAGAAAAGCTATATGCCCTAAAAAATCTGCTGAATTAAGTTTGGGCTTTTAATCATAAAAAGATCAGGAGATAAATTAACATTTGTCTCTATTTGTGAAAGAACGACGCGCGTTTTAACGCCTTGGCTATCCACAACACTCCACTCTTTCAACGCAACGGGGTTGTTGGAAAAAACAAGAGAGATATATCCCGCATCCGGTTCTTCTTTGCGAATAAGAGAAATTTCTGTGGCATTCCCTTTGGGAATAATGCTGGTGATGGCCACATCTCCACTAAATTGGATATAAGGACGGAGAATGAAAGCAGCTGGGGTGTTGTCTAAGGACACATAGCTTACCTCATCCGCTTCCTTATCATAGGTCACAAGCCATTTCCCGTCCGCCACAATCAAAAGAGACGAAGGGGGATTATAATCAAGGCGCATTTTTCCAGGACGAGAGATTTGAATGGTTCCTGTGACCCGCTGGCCCTTGCTGTTCGTTTGGGTAAAGTCTCCTGAGAGCGTTTTAAGCTCGTTGAGGTAATTTTCAAATTTCTGCATCTCAGGGATGGCCCACGCACCTTTAGATACCCCTAAAATAACCAACAACAGTGTCATCCCGAATTTACTTCGGGATCTTATGCCATTCAGATCCTGAAACAAGTTCAGGATGACAATTTCTATATACCTCATGCTACCTCCTGAGATCCTCTACTAAAAATTTCTCGCTTTCCCACATGATTAGGGGCACTCACAATACCATCTTCTTCCATTTTTTCAACTAAACGCGCCGCACGATTATACCCTATTTTTAGGTAACGTTGCACAAAACTTGTGGACGCTTTTCCTTCTCGATACACAAGGGCAAGGGCTTGTTGATAAAGCGCGTCTTCTTCCTCTCCCTCCTCGCTTTCAAATGCAAACTCTGGCGAAGATGTATCGATGGTAATATCCTCTATATAGGACGGGTTGCTTTGAGATTTCAAGAATTGCACAACTTTTTCTACGTCTCCATCCCCTACGTAAGGACCATGGACACGGGAAATACGTCCTCCTGTTGCCATATAAAGCATATCCCCTTGACCAAGCAGCTGTTCTGCCCCTTGTTCCCCTAGAATAGTCCGGCTGTCAATTTTTGAGGTAACTTGAAAGCTAATACGGGTGGGGAAGTTGGCCTTAATCGTTCCTGTAATCACATCAACGGAAGGTCTTTGGGTGGCCATAATCAAGTGAATTCCTGCAGCCCGGGCCATTTGAGCCAAGCGCTGAACCGCTGATTCAATTTCTTTGCCCGCAACCAGCATTAAATCAGCCATTTCGTCCACAACCACGACAATAAAAGGAAGCGGCTCCATCGGCAGCGGTTGCTCTTCAAAAATAGGCTTTCCTGTTTCAGGGTCAAAGCCTGTTTGGACGCGACGAGAAATGATCTCTCCATTGGCTTTCGCCTCAAGAATTCGCTGATTGTATCCTTCAATATTTCGAACAGAAAGCTTAGACATGGCTTGGTATCGGCTTTCCATCTCTCTGACAACCCAGCGAAGAGCGACAACGGCTTTTTTAGGATCCGTTACTACAGGAGCTAAAAGATGAGGGATGCCATCATAAACGGAAAGCTCCAGCATTTTAGGATCAATCATGATAAACTTACACCGTTCAGGGGGAAGGTGGTAAATCAGGGATAAAATCATGGCATTGACGGCCACGGATTTTCCCGATCCCGTTGTTCCTGCAACCAAGAGATGGGGCATGCGCGTTAAATCCGCCATAATGGGAGCTCCGCTGATATCTTTCCCCAGGACCAGAGTCAGGTGAGACTTAGACTTTTCATATTCCTCCGTGGACAGAAGATCTCTTAAATGAACAGTTTCTCTGTGCTTATTGGGAAGCTCAATGCCAATGACATTTTTGCCAGGAACAACCGCCACACGCGCTGAAACAGCACTCATGGAGCGCGCAATGTCATCGGCAAGGGCAATCACCCGCGAAGATTTGAGTCCAGGCGCAGGCTCCAGCTCATAGAGGGTCACAACAGGGCCGGGCTTAACGTTAACGATTTCTCCTCGAATGCCATAATCATTAAGCACAGCTTCCAATGCTTCAGCATTTTCGTGAAGACCGTCCTCATCAATCGCAATCTTTTGATTGAATTCTTTCGAGAGAAATAAAAGATCAAGGGGCGGTAAGAGGTGCTGGGCCCCTTCATACACGGCTTTTGGTTGAGGCGCTGTCTTTGGCGCTTGTTTTTGAGGTTGAGGCTTAACGTACTCCATGAGTCGAAGAGACTTATTTTGCGGGACTTCTTTTCCTTTTTCCTCAAAAAGAGGGGGAGAAATGGGGCGCTGCGATTTTGAAGGAGCCTCTTGCTTTTTTAAAAACAGAGACCACACCCAAACCACATGAGAAAATTTAAGACCAGTCGCGCACACCAAAAGAGGAAGACTCACGGCTAAACAGAAAAGAGTAAGGGTTAAAGGAGAGACGGGTATACGCGCGAGATTCTGAAAAAGCAAATACCCCAAAGCCCCTCCCTTTCCCCAAAAGGAAAGCCCTACAATGAGAAACAGAAAGCCCAGGATAAACAACAAGTTTCGAAAAAAAAGAGATCGTCCTTTTGGATGGGTAAACATAAAAAAGCCTATAGCGCATGAAAAAAAAGCCATCGCATAGCTACTATAGCCAAAAAATTGAAGGAAAAGATCACTTAAAATAGCCCCAAAGCTTCCTAAAATATTTTGTACCTCACTATCGACAGCAAGGTTCCAGGAAGGATCGGAGGGTGTATGGGTCAGAAGAGAACTTATCAGGGCACAACAGAAAGCAAACAAACCCAGGCCAAAAAGCTCGTAAACCCGGCTTCTGACAAAAGAAGGTATTGAATGCTTCATTCTCACGACGTCTTAACTCCTCTTATCATTCTTGCATAGGACATAGGGAGTAGCACGGCTTTTTTTCATAGGTCAAGAAAAAGGGAAATGCTAGGCATTTCCCTTTTTCAGAACGGTTCAACAAAACTGTTGAGTCGTTTTTAGTTCTTTTTAACTTCGTCAGCTGGCTTGTTGTCAACGTCAGCTGGTACTTCTTCAGCAGCAGCTGGTACAACTTTAGCGTCAACTGGCTTATCAGCAGCAACAGCAGCAACAGAAAGTACGCTCAAAAGAGCTAATGTAAGAGCAATAGACTTCATTTTAATTTTCTCCATTAAATAAACACCTCAAAGTGAGGCATCGCGACTATGCAAAAAAAAAATATCTTTTGCAAGAGAAATTTTTAAGAAATATTAACTTTATTGAAAAAGAGGACGAAGTGGTTTGTTATGCTTGATGTTTAGCAATAAAAAAGGGGATGTTTAACATCCCCTCTTTTTTCAAAACAAAAGAGAAAAAGGTTTATTTCGCGTGACCTTCTGTTTTAGAGTCTTTAATTGGCATCACAGGAGCTTCGCTTCCATCGCCTTTAATATCAATTTCCACATTTGGTGAGTCAGTTTCAACTGTAATTTTTTCTTCAGCTTGAGCAACATTCATTGCGCCCAAAAGAAGAGAGAGGGTAAGAGCAATAGCTTTCATTTTTTTCTCCATAAATTAAATTAACACCTCCTAAGGAGGCGACGAAACTATGAGAGGGAAAATAACGCTTGGCAAGAAAAATTTGAATTTATTTAAAATTATTTATAAAAGCGTGTTTTTCCCACCGCACCTGCATATACTGCTCGTGGATGAAAGTGCGTATTTTTAATTAACCCCACATATGTCGTCCCCGCGAAGGCGGGGATGACAAGAAGGGAACAGCAACAACGCTCATATTTTTAACTTGAATAAGCATAGTCTATCCTCTTAAAAAGAGCCTCTTGATTTGTCTTGAGAGTAGATTCTGAAAAATCTTTAATCAACTCCTCAAAAAGCTGATGCCAATTGAGGTGAGCCCTCAGGCGCATGAACACAGAACCCAATCCAACGGCCGCACGATCCATAAACACAAATTCGCGGGGAGGCCTAACGCCTCCTTTTCGCTTGAGGGCGGCTAGAATCTCTCCGGCCACTTGCCGCCCCTTGACCCCCGAATAGGTTTCTTCAATGGGACGTATCCGATCCTCCAAGAAGGGCTCATACAGAAACCGCGCCCAGAGATTGAGAATCTCTATCAATTCCTTATCAAGGTTTGTAAACCCCCAAGAGCCATAGGCGTGAACAGCCAACTCTTCGTTTCCTGTCTGAAGGGCGCGATAAAGATTCAAGACGCCTTGAATAAGAGGGGCCTTGAAAACACGAATGCATCCAAAATCCAGAAGGTTCAGTTTTCCCTCAGAACTCCAGGAATAATTCCCCAAATGGGGATCCCCATGGAGAACGCCATATTGATAAAGGGGAGAATACCAGACCTTGAAAAGGCATGTAGACACGTCATTCCGTAGGTCTTGAGAAGCGTCCGTCAGGGTAAGAAGCTTTTGCCCTTCAAGCCATGTCATGCTGAGAAGGCGAGGTGTGGTCAGCTCGTCAATGATGCGGGGCACGTCCGCAAAGGGAAAGGGGGCGAGCATTTCCCCAAAAAGATTTGTGTTTTTAGCCTCCTGTAAATAATCCAGCTCTTCCCATAATCGCTCTGCAATTTCTACTTGAAGGTTTTCCGTGTCCAGCGCCCCACTGTAAAGTTCAAAGGATTTTAAGACAAGCTTAAGCTGCCCCAAATCCGCGTCAACAGCGGATCCCATTTCAGGATATTGAAGCTTGCATGCCAAAAGTCGCCCTTTTAGATCAATAGCTTTATGGACTTGCCCTAAGGAGGCGGCTGCGGAGGCCTGCTGATCAAACTCTTTAAAATGACTTTGCCATCCAGGACCTAGCTCTGCTTGCATACGCCTTTTCACAAAAGGCCACCCCATGGGGGGAGCATTAGATTGAAGCTCAAGAAAGGCAGTAGCATATTCGGGGGGCAACATATCAGGGACAGTCGCCAAAATTTGAGCGATCTTCATGAGGGGGCCCTTCAGACCCCCGAGGGTGTCCTTAAGATCCTCTGCATGCTGAGGGGCATCTATGGAAAAACCCAGATACCGATCCCCCAAAAGACGGGCCATCAACCCCCCCACAGCTGTTGTGACATTTGTGTAGCGCTTTAAACGCCCAGCCAGGGAGTTCTCTGTCATGATACCGTCTTTCTAAACCTGTGCAATTCGCAAAATATTGGTCGTTCCCGCCACCTGAAAAGGAACGCCGGCGGTGACAATGATGTGATCGCCTGTTTTTGCAAACTCCGTTTGTTTCGCTAAAACACACGCATCATTAACCACCTCTGAGAAGCTTGTCACTTCTCGACTTTGAACCGAATGGACTCCCCACACAAGGGCCAGCTTACGGGCTGTTTTTACGGAAGGCGTGATGGCAAGAATGGGGGCTTCTGGGCGTTCCCGAGCCGCTCGCAAAGTCGTCGTTCCTGTGGTGGTAAAAGTTACAATTGTGGCGGCTTTAAGAGTATGGGCCACTTGACGGGCGGCGGCTGTAATCGCATCAGAGGTGGTGGCTTCAGGTGTCGGAAGGCTTGCATCTTGCATGGTGCGATAAAAAGGATCCTGCTCCACATGGGTAATAATGCGATCCATCATGGCCACCGAGTCAACGGGATACTCTCCAGAGGCAGATTCCGCGGATAGCATCACTGCATCCGCTCCGTCATAAACAGCGGTGGCTACATCGGAAGCTTCTGCCCGAGTGGGGGTAGGGGACTTAACCATAGAATCCAACATTTGTGTTGCAACGACGACAGGTTTCCCGGCTTTTCGGCAGCACCTCACAATGCGTTTTTGAATGCTCGGCACCTCTTCAGGGGGCATTTCCACACCCAAATCCCCACGGGCGACCATAATAGCATCAGAAAGGTGGACAATCTCCTCCAAATGCTCAATAGCAAGAGGTTTTTCAAGTTTAGAAATAATCCCCGCTTGATCTCCAATGAGCTCCTTGGCTTCCAGCACATCTTTGGGGGATTGCACAAAGGAGAGAGCCACCCAATCCACTCCTAAGGTAAGACCAAAGGCCAAATCCTCTCGATCCTTAGGTGTCATGGGAGAGATATCCAAGGCGACCGTTGGGACATTAAGTCCTTTTTTATCGGAGAGCGGCCCTGTCGTCATAACGCGTGTTTCAATTCGGTCTGGCGTTATGGTTTGAACACGAAGACGAACTTTTCCATCATCTAAAAGTAGCTCTGCTTCTTTTTGAAGAGCTTTAAAAATTTCAGGGTGAGGGAGGAACACACGGGTTCTATCTCCTGGCGTTGAGTCATGATCTAAGGTAAAAAGCTGGCCTTCCTCTAAGTGAATAGTTTTCTCGCGAAAAGATCCGATGCGCAATTTAGGTCCTTGAAGGTCCAAGATAATGCCAATAGGGCGCTCTACTTTTTTCTCAAGCTCGCGAATAATGCGATGGCGTTCGCGATGATCCTCATGACTTCCATGGGAAAAATTCAACCGAAACACATCAACCCCTGCCAAAAAAAGCTTTTCAATCATAGGGGCCGTTGAGCTTGCCGGGCCCAAGGTGGCTATAATTTTTGCCGAACGGTGACGTCGCATGAAAAACTCCTTTAAAAAATGTTTCACGTGAAACAATTTGTGGACTATAAGATATCTTAGAATCCATATTTTACCAAGGAGAATCCCATGAGTGATGTTGGCGGCGTTTCATCAAACCACCTTAAGTCTTTTGTTGAACGTATTGAGCGTTTAGAAGACGAAAAAGCAGCTGTAGCGGAGCAAATTCGCGATGTTTTTGGAGAAGCGAAGGGCACAGGGTTTGATGTTAAAACCATTCGCCAGGTGCTTAAAATTCGCAAAATGGAAACCCAAGAGCGCCTTGAACAAGAAGAGCTTCTTGATCTTTATCTTGCCGCCCTTGGGATGGGAGTTCCTTCTTCAAGAGAAGAGGCGTAGAGCTCTTCCCTATCATCTTTCCTTACTGTCATCCCGAACCTTTAGTCCCGGCTTTGAGCCGGGATCATTCAGGATGACAGTGGAACTCTAGCACCCACACGTCGGAGCCCACAGAAGCAAGGAAATTGCAATTCCCCACATGATGCATCCAATCAGGACATCAAGAATTTTCCAGGCTAGGGGCTTTTGAAAGAGAGGCGCTAAGTGACGGGCTCCATACCCCATTGTAAAGAACCACACAAAAGATGACAGCATCGCCCCTAAGGCAAAGAAAAGACGTTCGGAATCTGGAAATTGAGCGCCAATACTTCCCAAAAGCACGACTGTGTCTAAATACACATGCGGATTCAACAGGCACACCGCTAAAACGGTGATAAGCGTCATTTTTAAGTCAGGGCGGTCGGGACTTCCATCCAGGTGCAAGCTTTCAGATTTAAAAACAGACCGAAAGGACCGAAATCCATAATAGAAGAGGAACGCTGCCCCTCCCCACCGCGCCGCTGAAAGAAGGAGCGCATTTGATGTTAGAATCGCCCCAAATCCCCCAACCCCTAAGGCAATTAAGGCCGCATCGATTAATGAGCAAACAAGGACAGTCGCAAAAACATGGTTTTTCAGAAGGCCTTGCTTCAAAACAAAAGCATTTTGAGCGCCAATGGCGATAATCAATCCGGCCCCTGTTCCGCAGCCTTCTAAGAAGGGGCCACACAAAATTCATGCATGAGGTAACTTTTTTTCTTATTGATTAGAACAATCGCATCCTTATGCGCCTTGAAATATAATTGCATCCAAGGCGCTGGTGTGGTTTAGAGTCAGTCTCTCAAGGTTGCTACACCCCCTGAGAAACGCATGGACTTCTACAGCTCGTCCTTTGAGGCCTTTTCTTTTTTCCATAATTCTATAACCTCCTGCAAACTGAGGTCTTTTAAGGGTGGATTAGTACAGGTTTTTGTTTTTTCAGGCTCTAGAAAACCCTGCTCTTTTGTTATATCAGAGCTCTTCTCTGAATTTTCTGGTTTTACATCTGGTAGGACATTTAACCCCTGGCTCTTGGGATCTTTGATAATAAGAGAAAAGGGCCTCCCATCACTCTCGTCAAAGGTAAGCGACGCATCGCTGCTTTTTAAGGTTAACGATTCTGGCTGTTTAGGGTTAAAGCACATTTGCGTCACCTCTCCGCCCGATTTAAGAGCAGTCAGCAAGCATATAGGCTCTTCCCCTAAGTTATCATAGTCAGTCGTCATTTCATGAAAGCCTCCACAACTCCCTTTGTTGCCTTTTAAGTGAAGCCCGATATGGCGCATACCTTGACCCGACTTAAGACCTTCATGAGCTTCGCTTAATGTTAACTCTGGAACAGTTTCTACTGTTCGCGTCGCAAGAACCTTCATATTTGGAAAGCATGTTTTAGTCACAGGTGAGTCGGCCGTTAGAGATGTATAAAAACATGTTTGTCCATCCTGGAGCTTTACAATAGAAACAGGGTCAAAACGCGCGTCGGATGTGGGATGCCTGGCGAAAATGTAGATGTCATCACCAACTGTCTGCCCTGTTGGGATGAGCGTCCGGCATTCTTCAAGACTTTTACCATTATGTAAACACGTATACGCTGGCGTTATCACAGTTGGCCAAGGATCTTCGGAACAAATTCGGTTGGGATTATAATGAGCTCTTGCGTCCTTATAGCTTGACCATTCAAGGGCTTCACCTCCAGGAATTGCGGCGATACAGAAAATTGCCGTGCTATATAAGGCAAATTTTGCTAATTTCCCAGAACGCGTCCTCACGGTCATTGAAGAGGCCAGATTTGCTAATCCCTTACTGAGTTTAAGGTTACTGACTCCTTTCAGACAAGGACCAAGAAGAGGCATCACCTCTCCTCCCCGTGTCCAAGCTAGAAGAACGCCTCCCCCTACGGTGACCGTATCGAGAGGATTTTTGGCAATTGCCTTCACAAGTTTTTTCGTTTTGTTAGCCGTATATGTTAAAAGGCCGTCTGTTCGGATTTCCGTGATCTGATCCTGAGTGGCCTTAAGAACCTCTTTCCCTTTTTGCTGATAAAATTCTTGAGCCTCTTTGGTTGTTTTCTTAGATGAAAAAAGCGTCGCCACAAAGAGAACAGGAACATCCCAGAATACAGTTGTAGTTACCTTCTTCATTTTTGCGAACCACGAGGTCGGTTGAGGAAGGGGCTCTTCTTGAAGAGAAGAGGAACTTTGAGAAGAAGATTTTTTTGTTAAGAAAGCTGAGGTCGTTTGCTCGTCATTATCCATCGCATAACAGGGAGAATAGGGAGAATAGGGAGTAAGACAGGTAAGAAGATACGTCCACGCGATAAACACAGCAAAACTCTTAACAAAATATTTCATAACAGACCCTTTTTAAAAATGACTACTGGGGGGACTGTAAAAATTTTCGGGGAGCTGCGCAAGAGGAAAATCTTATCTCTCAATGCCGGTCATATTGCGAAGTACTATCAGTTCTATTGTCATCCTCGAGCTAGAAGCTCTTGCCCTCGACTTGATCGGGGGCTTAGAGCTTCTTCATCGGAGATCTTGTTGAAATATCTCATTGCTTCGAGAAGATCCCCGATGAAGAAATGCTAATGTTCTCTTGACGAAAACAAAGCATTTCTAGCTCGGGGATGACAAGCATTGAGCGGTCAAGACACGTTATGCCAAGTAAAAGACATGACCTTAACGACTTACCCTTTTCAACGCATCCTCAAGAGAAAGCTCCACTTTCTCTCCCGTCCTACGGTTTTTGAGCTCGCATTGCTTTGAGTCGACACTGCGGGGGCCGATAATAATCTGCCAAGGAAGGCCAATAAGGTCCATGTCCGCAAATTTGGCCCCTGCCCCTCGATCCCGATCATCATAGAGAACCTCCACACCTGCTTGGAGAAGCTTTTGGTACAGGTCATCACAAAGCTTTGTACACGCTTCATTCTTCACATTCATATTGAGAAGTCCCACCTTAAAGGGAGCTACACTTTCAGGCCAGATAATCCCTGCTTCATCATGGTTGGCTTCGATAATAGCCGCTGTCAGACGTGAGATTCCAATGCCATAGGATCCCATCTCCACAGGGACTTGCTTGCCGTCCGAATCCATCACAAAGGCTCCCAAAGGAACGGAATATTTTGTTCCAAAATAAAAGACGTGCCCCACTTCAATACCACGTGCTGTTTTCAAGCGCTCCTGGGGCACAGGGCAGGTTTTAGGATCATGGAGCTCGTCCGCTGCGGCATAGAGCGTTTGAAGACGATCAAGGGTCAGGGTTGTGACATCTAAGGTTTCATAAGCCGCATCGTAAAAGATCTCGCTTTCCCCCGTTTCTGCCAGAATTTGAAACTCATGGCTTAAATTTCCCCCAATAGCTCCTGAGGAGGCTCTGACAGGAATCGCCGTTAAGTCCATGCGTGCAAATGTTCTGACATACGCTTCCAGCATGGCTTGATAGGATGCTTTGGCACCCTCCATGGTCAGGTCAAAGGAATAATTGTCTTTCATCAAAAATTCCCGCCCGCGCATCACCCCAAACCGAGGGCGAATTTCATCCCGGAATTTCCATTGAATGTTATAAAAGCGCTTGGGCAAGTCGCGATAGCTTTTGATAAACCGCGCAAAAATATCCGTAATCACTTCTTCTGCCGTAGGGCCATAGAGCATCTCTCGCTCATGACGGTCCTTCATGCGGAGCATCTCTTTGCCGTAATCGTGATAACGGCCACTTCTCTCCCACAGCTCGGCAGGTTGAATGGTGGGCATCAAGACTTCAAGGCTGCCAGCGCGATCTTGCTCTTCACGCACAATCTGTTCAATTTTCTTCAGAACCCTTAGGCCCAAAGGAAGCCAGGTGTAAATCCCGGACGTTACTTGGGTAATCATTCCTGTCCTCACCATCAAGCGATGGGAGGCAATCTGCGCCTCTTGAGGCGTTTCCTTTAAGGTGGGGTAAAAATAAACAGAGGACCGCATGGCACTTATTCCTAGAAACACTTTTTTGATTTTATATTAATAGAGTAGAGCGTTTTTTAAAAAAGTCCAGTTTTTTGAATGGCCATCTTAACAGCTGACCACAATTAGGGATGAGGTGTGATGGCAATAATGGTTATTTCTTTTTGAGAAGGCTCATAGTGCCAAAAAACCCGATAAGCTTGAGGTGTTTTATTCTCAGCATAGGCCTCAAAAATTTCTTTACCAAATTCTTTGCTCAGAGTTTCATACTTATGTGTGTTTAAACTTGGGTGCTTTGGATTTTTTTCAAGGTGTCCCAGAGATTTTCTGACGGCCTTCAGCCTCTTGGGCTTTCTTCTAGCTTCTTTAAATGAATATAAGCAGTATGCGTAAAAACCAGGTTAAACGGCATCTTTATCTTTTGTTATATACTCAGAAAAACTGCCAGCTTCTTTTACGTGCCCTTCTAAAGAATCCTGCATTCCCTCTAGGACACTCCTCATCGCTTCTTTATTTGAAAATAACCATCTTTCCCTATAGGGGATCTCCGTATAAGGCTCTAAAATTATTCTATGACTTTCCTCATCAAAACTAGCCTTGAAGCTACTGATTCCATGAGCGATTTTACCAATACAGATGCGTCCTTTTGTATCTGGACGTACGACAAATTCTTTCATATATCTCACCGTTTTTATTTACTCTTATATTTTTATATTATCACTGGTGGGAAAAAATTTAAGTGGGAAATTCAAGGGTAAAAATAAACGGAGGGCTTATAAGCTCTTCCACCTCACCCCTTATATCTTGGTTTTAGAAAGTTTAAGAGGTAGCGGTTGTTGTTTTTGTGGAGGCTGTTGAGAACTCATTAGAGTTATCCACAAATCCACAAAAATTAGAAAACCTTTGCTTTTTTGACTTTCTAAACAGCCCTGACAAAATTAAGCTGACTTTTCAGGGTGGGGAAAGGTGAGTCTGATCACCCCTTCAGCTTTCGAAGCTGTCCACGAGATAACGATCCCTTTCCCCTAATGGCTTTAGAACGGACAGTATCTTGTGGGAGAGGTTATTTAGCTTACATCCTAAATTCTTCCCCTAAGTAAACGCGGCGCACCATCACATCCGCCACAATTTCTTCAGGGACACCTTCTTTCAAAACCACACCCGCATTAATAATGTAGGCCCTGTCCACAATACCAAGGGTATCCCGCACATTATGATCTGTGATAAGCACCCCAATATTTTTATCTTTTAAGTGCGCAATAAGACTCCGAATTTCTGCAACAGCGATCGGATCAATTCCTGCCAGCGGCTCATCAAGAAGAATGAAATGTGGGTTACTCGCCAAGGCCCTCGCAATTTCTGTACGCCGCCTTTCGCCACCTGACAAAGCAAGGGCGGGTGACCGTCGAATGTGTTTAATGGAAAACTCATCCAGAAGAAGGTCCAACCGCTCTTCTCGGGCGTCATAATCAGGTTCTGTCAGCTCTAAAACGGCTCTGATGTTATTTTCAACAGAAAGTCCGCGAAAAATAGATGTTTCTTGAGGAAGATACCCAACACCAAGACGGGCTCTCCGATACATGGGCAGGAGCGTGATATCGTGCTTATCTAAAAAAACAGATCCCTCATCCGCCTTAATTAACCCTGTGATGATAGAAAAACAGGTTGTTTTCCCGGCTCCATTAGGACCTAAAAGGCCAACGGCTTCTCCTCGTTTCACGTGGAGATTGACGCCATTCACCACCGTCCGTCCGGCAAAAGACTTCTTTAAATTTTTGGCCCTAAGCCCCGTCGCTGAAGCGGCCATTTCTTCTGAAGAGGATGTCATGCTCAAGTAAATATACCACTCCTCTTAAAATCGCAAGGGCCGTGGATCTTCTGAATAGGTATTATAGAGCCGCGCATCCGCCTCAACCACGTAAGGATCTTCTACGATATGCGCTGTTAAAAAAATAACAAGTTCTGTAATATGTCGCTCATCATCCTTTCCTTTCGCAAATTCCCCAAAAAAAGGAATGCTATCCACAACGGGAACAGACGCGGTGGCATAACTTGATCGATCCTCCATTAACCCTCCCATCACCAACACCTGTCCGGATCGCATCTTCAAGACAGAGTCAAGCTCTCTCACCTGCACAACGGGAACGGTGGATTTGACCTTTTGATGCGATTTAATGGAAACCGCAGGATCCTCAACCTCTTTTTGAACACGGGAAATAGTGGGACGTAAGGCCATCGTGATCTCCCCTGTTTGAAGATTCACAGAAGGTTGAACAACCATCACAAGCCCAATGGGAACGGTCATGGCATCGCTTGAGATATTCTCAATATCTGGTTTTCCTTCCGCTTGGAAAAACCGTTCAAATTCAAGATGAAAAAAGACTTCATTCGTTGCGACCTTTAGCATAGCCGGCTGGTTGTTCATCACCGTCAGGCGAGGATTAGAAAGGGTTCGCACCGTTCCAAATTTTTTGACTAAATTTAAGACGGCTGAAAACTTTTCATGATCCACAGCAAAGGTAAACACATCTCTGGCGACCTGCGTCCCCGCAAGTGCTCCTAAGGGAGCGGTCACATGCACATCTCCCCCCAACTGACTCCAATTAATCCCCGTTTTATAGGCATTATCAAGAACCACTTCGATGATTTTTGCTTCAATAATCACTTGGGCCGTGGTGGACGCCCGAAGTTTTTTAAGGTAGTCACAAATTTGTTCATGCTGCTTGGTCGTTCCCACCACCGAGACAAGGCCTCCTTGTTTATGAAAGGTGTAGCGCTGACCTTCTGGCACGGGAGAATTCAAAATCATTTTGATATTTTGTTCAAGCTCCGCCCAAAAATCCACAAGACTGGCATCAACAAGGATGCTGTTCGATCCATTATCCGCTCGTTTTTGTGTCTCAAGGGGAGAAAAAACATCCGTTGAGACGGAAATACGATTTTCACTTTTGCGGACGTTGCTTAAAAACTGAACATTATATGTTACAAAATAGGGCTTATCTGGTTCAACTAAAATACGATTTTCTTGAATTTGAAAACGGTGATTCGTCAAAGAACAGATATCTTTGATAACCTCAATAAAGGGCATTTTATGAGCGCTATAGGAAATTCCTCCCCTTTCACAGGCTATCTCAGGACTTAATCCTATTCCCACCCCAACCTGACGCCCAAGTTCCATAAACACACTTTTCAAGGGAACCGCCTCATGAAGGGTAATCGACACTTCCTTACGCATGGCAGGGGCTAAGGGTGGGGCTTTCGGGCAAGGAAAACATTTGGGGCGAAAAGGAGGCATACACTTTTGAGAAAGGGGCGGTTTTGTAATTTTTTCGTAATCTTCTTTTTGAAGCTTAAGAGCTGGATCATGAAACTGGCGATGCTCAATAAGGTCACAGCCTCCCAAAAAGCTTAATAGTCCCCATACTAAGAGAAATCGTTGTGCGATCATATTGTCTTTTCCTTTTTTCAAAAGTGTAAAAGACTTTAAGTAAATTTTTCAAGAAAAAAGGGATCAGGGATAAAAAAAGGAGGGAAATTCTATTTTAACTGGATCCCCCCCACAGCAGGGAATGACACTGAAATGTAAGCCTAATAGGTATCTTCAAGTACGAGCTGTATACATATCGGCCGCCAGTTTCCATTATGTTTACGATATTTTATCTCTCTTTAAAAAATATCGCATTCTCTATGGGGGGGGTGAGGAGGCAAGTTTAGAAGGATGAATGAGAGGGGATGGAGATGACACCAGAACCGGCGGTACTTCAAAAAATATCCGGTGCTAACTCAAGCCCTTTTTAATTTTGCGAGCAACTCTTGATGAAGGTTGAGTTCCTCTTGAGTGGGAACATGAGGACGGGGAGAACGGTGTGGCTTTCCCTCACGAGTTTCGTTGGCTTCTTTTTGAGATTCAGACGAAAAATTAAGAGAAAGACCGGGTTGTTTTCCTCCGATAAGTTCTAAATACACTTGGGCTAAAAGCTCAGCATCTAAAAGGGCGCCATGTTTGTTGCGCGCCTTGTTATCTACGCCAAAGCGCTTACAGAGAGCATCCAGGCTTGCCGGAGACCCTGGAAATTTCTTCCGCGCCATTGTCAACGTATCAATCGCTCGATGAAAGGGAATCTCTGGCCAATCGTGTCCCTTTAATTCTGCATTCAGAAACTTCATATCGAATTTTGCATTGTGAATCACAAGAGGGGCTTCTTCAATAAACTCTAAAAAAAGAGAGGCCATCTCTTTAAAAGGGGGGTGATCTTTTAAAAATTCGTAAGAAAGTCCATGGACTGCATAGGCATCCTGAGGGACATCCCGGTCGGGGTTAAGATAGGTGTGGAAAAAACGGCCGGTGGGAACATGATTGACGAGTTCAAGACATCCAATTTCAACAAGACGGTGGCCTTGGCTGGGTTCAAACCCGGTTGTTTCTGTGTCTAAGACAATTTCCCTGACCATAAGGCTCCCTTTGTAGGTTGGTTGGCCACTCCCCATCCCATGGGGGAGAGGGGTGTTGCGAAAGAAATGAAAGGACTTCCTGAATGCTTTTTAAAGAATTCTCCTTCGCTCGTCCAGTAGGAACGATAAAGTCTGCATAATTTAATCTTTCTTTTTCAGACATTTGCTGGGATTCAAAAAAGTTAAATTTCTCAAGGGACATCCCTTGGCGTTTCAAAACGCGCTTTTTTCTTATGGAAGAAGACGCTGTGGCAATGACAACATAATGGCAATACTTATGCAGGCCCACCTCAAAAAGAAGGGGAACGTCAAGGACAACCACAGGAGTATTCTGGTGTTGATGGAAGTGAAGAAACTCTTTTTGGAGATCGGCAAGTTTAGGGTAAAGGAGTCCCTCCAAAATCCTTAATTGATCGGGAGACGAAAGAGTGCGTTCTCCGAGAAGAAATCGATCAACCGTACCATCCACAAAAACCTCTGGCCACAGGGTCTTGATCTTTTGTGAAATGAGGGGGTCCGACTCAAGAAGCGTATGAATGACCTTGTCAGAACAAAGAACGGGAACCCCTAAGGTTTGAAAAGAATGAGACAGGGTTGATTTCCCGGCTCCCATGGCTCCCGTTAATCCTATAATCCACACACCACCACTCCTTCTGGGGATAAACTGTGAGTATCCTGTTGATGAATTGAGGAATACCGTCCCCCTCTCCCTCTCCTTGTGGATAACCTAAAGTTATCGCCAAAAGTATCCCCTTGGGAATAAGTTTTCTCTCCCCTGTGAATAACCGCGCCTTTTAAAACTTTTCCCATAATGTCCCCTTATTTATCCAAAGGAGGAAAACAACAGAGCCTTTGATAGTATTCTTATTTTTAACAATTTCCACACAATTCACAGTGTAAAAAGGACAATCTGTGGAAAAAAATCACGTTGTGTAAAAAAACGGGATAAAATTTTATCCACAATATACAGAGGATACACTACCACAACATCCATTAATAATTTATAGATAAGAGAAATAAGGATGAAACATATGTCAAAATTTTTAGCTCTCTTTGAGGGGGACACTTTTCAAAGCCCGCCCCTTTGGTTTATGCGACAAGCAGGAAGATCCCTTCCAGAGTACCGTGAGGTCAGAAAAAAGTGTACGACTTTTCTCGATCTTTGTTATTCTCCCGAGCTTGCCGCTAAGGTGACTCTTCAACCCATTGATCGATTTGGTTTTGATGCGGCTATTTTGTTTTCGGATATCCTTGTTATTCCTGATGCGCTGGGTCAGCACGTTTCCTTTGAGGACGGAAAAGGACCGCGTCTTTCTCCTCTTTCTCTGTCTTCCTTTCAAAGAACCCTTTCTTTTTCTCATTTTTTTGAGAAGTTGGCGCCTGTTTACGAAACCATCCGTCTTGTGAAAGCTAAGACATCGCCGCTTATTGGGTTTTCTGGATCTCCCTGGACACTGGCTCTTTATATGTTGGAGGGGGAGGGAACGCGTGATTTTGGAAAAGCAAAGCAGGTGGCGTTTTCAGAGGAAGCAACATTCTCAACCTTTTTAACTTTTTTAACAGAAGCCATTTCTCTTCATTTAATTGAACAAGTGAGGGCAGGCGCAGATGCCATCCAGCTTTTTGACTCGTGGGCAGGGCATTGTCCTGCAGCTTATGTTCAAAAATGGATTCTTGAGCCCACTAAAGCCATCGTAACGGCCCTTAGGAAAGAATTTCCAACCCTTCCTTTGATTGGTTTTCCTAAGGGAATTGGGGCGAATATTCTTTCCTACGGACGCGATGTGGGCGTTTCTGCCGTGAGCCTTGATGCGGGCGTTCCTTTAGGGTGGGCCTCTGAAAATCTTCCAAAGAGCTTGATTTTGCAAGGAAATTTAGATCCCCTCGTGCTTGTCGCAGGGGGGGAGCCTTTAAAAAGAGGAATTGAATCAATTCATCAAGGAATGAAAGGGCGGCCCTACATTTTTAATCTGGGTCATGGTGTCCTTCCCCAAACTCCTCTTACTCATTTGGAGGAGTGTGTCAAATTGGTCCGGGCCCTTGCATGAAGAAAACAGCCGTTGTTCTTTTTAACCTCGGGGGGCCTGCGTCTGAGGCGGACATTTATCCTTTTCTTTTTAGCCTTTTTTATGATCCAGCCATTCTCTCTTTCCCCAATCCCATTCGATATGTCCTTGCAAAAGTGATCGCGAACGCTCGCTTATCTAAGGCAAAGGCTATTTATGCTCATCTGGGTGGAGGGTCTCCTCTTCTTCAAAATACACTCGCCCAAGCCACTGCTCTTGAGAAAGAGTTGGAAGAAAACCATCGTGTTTTTGTCGTGATGCGTCATGCGCCCCCTTTTGCGTCCTCTGTGCTGAAGGAGGTGCGGGCTTATGAGCCAGATGAGGTGGTTCTTCTCCCCCTTTATCCGCAGTATTCTACCACAACCACAGAATCCGCCTTTAAAATGTGGAAAAAGGTAACACGGGGGTGGAGTGTCCCCACGCGCTTTATCTCCTCTTACCCCACACAAGCCGGATTTTTGAAGGCTCTTCAGGACCTTACTCATCCTCTTTATGAGAGGGCTCAAAAACATGGTTCTCCTCAGGTTCTTTTAACGGCCCACGGTCTTCCTGAGAAAACGATCAAGGGAGGGGACCCCTATCAGCGTCAGGTAGAGGAAACGTCTCGGAAACTTGCGGAAATTCTTTCTCTGAAAGATGCTATCCTTTGTTATCAAAGTCGTGTGGGGCCTCTCACATGGATTGGGCCGTCTTTGGAAGAAGAAATTATTAAAGCCTCTCGTCTTAAACGGCCTCTCGTCATTGTTCCTCTTTCTTTTGTCTCTGAGCATTCAGAAACCCTTGTGGAACTTGATATTACTCTCAAGGACCTTGCTTTCAGAGAAGGCTGTCCTGCTTATGAGCGGGTTCCGACCGTTCAAACCCATCCATCTTTTATTCAAGGACTCGCGTCTTTGATTGTTCAGTCATCAGTCATCAGTAAAGCTTTACATTTTTAGACTCATACCGCAAAATCTGCTTCAGAAACTGAACAACTGGGACCTATGCTCTCTGACTATTATCACATTCTTTTAGCCCTTCATCTTTTAGCGGTTATTGCGTGGATGGCAGGGCTTCTTTATTTGCCGCGCCTTTTCATTTATCATCTTGAATTTGATGTAGGATCAAAGGCTTACATAACTTTTTGCACGATGGAGAGACGACTTTTAAGAATAATCATGCGTCCTGCGATTGTTCTGACCTTTCTTTTTGGCATTCTTTTAGCTTTTTCAGCCAATGCATGGCCTTCTCCCTGGTTTCATATGAAGCTTCTCTTCGTTCTTTTGCTTGCTGCCTTTCATGGGTTTCTGGTGCGGATAGCAAAGGACTATGCGCGGGGGAAACTTCCTCCGTTTTCTAGAAAAACACTTGTGTTTTTGAATGAAATCCCTTTTTTGCTTGCAATTTTTATTGTCTTTTTGGCCGTTTTAAAGCCCCATTGAAAAATAAGTCTTGAATTTTCTAAAAAGAGGTGTCATTACTATGGAAAATATCCTTTCCTCATTTCCCAGTGAAAATTCATGAACTTAAAAACTTTGAAGTCTAAGACGCCTGTTGAGCTTTTATCCTTAGCGGAAGAACTTAACATTGAAAATGCAAACACCTTGCGAAAACAAGATATGATGTTTTCGATTCTCAAAAGTATGGCCGAAAAAGGAGAAACTATTTTTGGCGGTGGGGTTGTCGAAATTTTACAAGATGGGTTCGCTTTTCTTCGGTCTCCTGAAGCCAACTATTTGCCAGGGCCGGATGATATTTATGTTTCTCCAAGTCAGGTGCGCAAATTTGCCATGCGAACGGGGGACACGGTTGAGGGAGAAATTCGGGCTCCCAAAGATGGGGAACGGTATTTTGCTCTTTTAAAAGTTAACACCATTAATAGCCAAGCTCCTGATGCGATCAAGCATCGCCTTAACTTTGATAACTTAACCCCTCTTTATCCCGAAGAAAAACTTAATCTTGAAATTGAGGACCCCACCCACAAAGACCTTACCTCGCGTGTTATTGAGCTTGTGGCACCCATAGGAAAAGGGCAGCGCGCTCTCATTGTGGCGCCTCCTCGGTCGGGAAAAACGGTCATGATGCAAAATATTGCTCATTCTATCGCAAAGAATCATCCTGAAGTCACCCTCATGGTTTTGTTGATTGATGAACGTCCTGAAGAAGTGACAGATATGGCCCGTTCCGTGAAAGGAGAGGTCATTAGTTCAACCTTTGATGAGCCCGCAACGCGACACGTTCAAGTCGCTGAAATGGTTATTGAAAAAGCAAAGCGCCTTGTGGAATTAAAGAACGATGTGGTGATTCTTTTGGATAACATCACCCGTCTTGCTCGTGCTTACAATACGGTGATTCCGTCTTCTGGAAAAGTGCTTACGGGGGGGGTGGATGCCAATGCCTTGCAACGTCCGAAAAGATTTTTTGGGGCTGCTCGTAATATTGAAGAGGGGGGCTCTCTGACCATCATTTCTACAGCCTTGGTGGATACAGGCTCTCGGATGGATGAAGTGATTTTTGAAGAATTCAAAGGCACCGGAAACTCTGAACTTATTTTGGATCGAAAGCTTTCTGATAAACGAACTTTCCCGGCTATTGATATTACAAAGTCAGGAACGCGAAAAGAAGAACTCTTGGTTGGCAAAGATCTTCTTTCCAAGATGTGGGTTCTCCGTCGTGTGTTGATGCCTATGGGAACAACGGACGGTATGGAATTCCTACTTGAAAAGCTTCGCAATACCAAAAACAATTCAGAATTTTTTGATTCTATGAATTCCTAAGGGGAAAAATTGTTTCACGTGAAACAATTTGAGAGCGAAAATGTTTCACGTGAAACATTTTGTCGTCTCCAAACTTATAAAACCCTTCTCGAAAAATGGCAGCAAAAGATAAATTTAGTCTCCCGCTCAACCCTTTCTCATCTTTGGGAACGCCATTTTGAAGACTCCCTTCAGCTTCTTCCTTATCTTCCAGAGACGAAATCAACACTTGTTGATCTTGGGAGTGGAGCAGGATTTCCAGGACTTGTTTTGGCGATTTGCAGGGGAGAAACCTTAGAGGTCACCCTTGTAGAATCGGATCTCAGAAAATGTCTTTTTTTAGAAAATGTTTCACGTGAAACATTTTCACATCCGAAAATTCTAAGATCACGTATTGAATCTATTGCTGGACTTAAAGCAGACATCATCACGGCTCGTGGTCTTGCGTCCCTTCCCCTCCTTCTAGAGTATGCTTATCCTTTGATGAAAGGAACCTCCTTTTGCCTTTTTTTAAAAGGAAAAGAGGTAGAAAAAGAAATTGAAATGGCCAAAAAAAAATGGGAGTTTTGTCTTGAAATGTTTCCCAGTTTAACAGATTCTGAGGGGAGACTTTTAAAAATATCTCAGATAAAAAGGATTCTCCCCCATGACTAACATTATTGCCGTTGTGAATCAAAAGGGGGGAGTTGGCAAAACAACAACGACTGTAAATCTTGCGACAGCTCTCTCTGCTGTGGGAAAAAAGAATCTTTTGATTGATTTTGATCCTCAAGGAAATGCAACAACAGGTCTGGGAGTTATGGAAAAAGAGACAGTTGTGGGAAGCTACGAGGTTCTCATTGGGAAAGTAAGTGCAGAAAATGCCATTCAAAAAACGGCCATCCCCCACCTTTATCTTATGCCAGCCAGCCTCCATCTCTCAGGTGCAGAAGTGGAACTTGTGACTATGCCATCGAGAGAGAGAGGCCTTCTCATCGCTCTTGAAAAATTATCCGCTTCTTTTGATTATATTTTTATTGATTGCCCCCCTTCTTTGGGGCTTTTAACGTTAAATGCTCTCGTTGCGGCCGATAAGGTTCTTGTTCCTCTTCAATGTGAATTTTATGCTTTGGAAGGGTTGAGCCAGCTTCTTTATACCATTGGTCAAGTGCGTAAAAATTTTAATCCTCGCCTTGATCTCCAAGGGATTGTTCTGACTATGTTTGATAATCGAAGCAGTCTAAGCACTCAAGTTGCCAATGACGTTCGTCAGCACTTAAAGGAGAAGGTTTATAAAACACAAATTCCTCGAAATGTACGTGTGGCTGAGGCCCCCTCTTTTGGGAAGCCGGCCGTTGTTTATGATTTAAAATGTCAGGGATCTCAAGCATATATTCAACTCGCAAAAGAAATTTTATCTCAAGAAGGAGAGCTAGCCGCATGAATGACATGAAAAAAAATGCTTTGGGGAGAGGCCTTTCCTCCCTTTTAAATCCTACTGAAACTGAGGGTCAAGCCCTGCCAGTCATAAGTTTGTCTTTGGAGTCCATTCAAAAAGGAACTCTTCAACCACGTAAACATTTTCCCGAAGAAGATTTGCAAGAGTTGGCGGTTTCTATTCGAGAAAGAGGGGTTTTACAACCCATCTTAGTACGCGCGTCTTCTCTTGGAGATAAAAAATATGAACTTATCGCTGGAGAACGTCGCTGGAGAGCTTCAAAAATAGCGGGACTTGAAGAGATTCCGGCGATTGTACGAAGTTTTTCCGATGCGGAGGCGTTAGAAATTGGGCTTTTAGAAAACATCCAGCGTCAAGATTTAAATCCTATTGAAGAAGCAGAGGGATACCATCGTTTAGCAGAAGAGTTTGATCACACTCAGGAGTCTCTCTCTCGTATTTTAGGGAAAAGCCGGAGTCATATTGCGAATACCTTAAGGTTATTAACCTTACCCAAAACGGTTCAGGAACATTTAGTAACAGGAAAACTGTCTGCGGGCCACGGGCGTTCTTTGATAGGTGTGGAAAATCCAGAGCATATTGCAGACATGATTATCTCAAGACGATTGAATGTTCGCCAAGCAGAAGCCCTTGCAAAACAAAAAGAAGAAAATGTCCCTTCCTCTTCTTCTTCCGATCCAGAAAAGGAAATTTTACAAAATCAACTGTCGGATCTTTTGGGAACGCCGATTGAGCTTATTTTAAAGGGAGCGGGAGGAAAAATAGCCATTCCTTTTAAAAATCCAACAGAACTAGATGCGCTTATCAAGAAATTTAATCAACTAGGCCTGAAAAAAGAAGAAAATATTAGTCCTGAAGTTGATTTTATACGCGCTTGGAGTTAGTCACCCTCAAATTGTTTCACGTGAAACAATTTTCGCTAAAAGAGTTTGAGAAACCTGAGGAAGTGTAAAGGCGGCGTATTTTACCTTATGTTCAAGGAAGAGAAAGGTTTCTAAAAGACTTTGGATTTCTTCTTTTTTCCAGCGTAAGAGAGCAGATTCAAAAAGAGGGACATCTTTAAAAAAAATAGGGGGAGTAAGTTTTTGCCAAGGAATTGTTTTTGGTGCGTTTTTGTAAGGCAAAAGATCAAAAAGTGTCAAAAAAGACCGTGTCAGCCCCCTCAAAAAAATAATAAGATCAGATGATGTCAAAAGAGAAAAAAACTCCGTTGTCTTATTTAGATCCCTTAAAAGGAAAGCATTGCGAAGAGGCGTGACGTCATTAAGAGACGATTGGCCTTCTAAAAACGACGTATAGTGAGCTTCTGGAACCTCTCCAAAAAGCTTAATTTTTTGCAAGGCACACAAAAGACCCATATAATCGTTTTGATAAGTTTTGAAGAGCGCCCCTTTAAATGAGTCTGGAAGATGCGTTTCCCCCGCTATAAACTCAAATTCAGAGGTCGTTATGGGAGAGGCATAAGCCCCAATCGCAAGAGACTGAGGTGTCGTTGTAAAATGAGTGACGAGCTTTGACGCTGCACGGGCTTTTTCCGAGGTAAAAATAAAGATACCCTCTTGGAGGTGCTCAAGACGAGGGAGGAGTTTGTCCGTGACATTGGGGACAAGAGTGAGAGAGGATTCAGAGTCTTCCTTAAAAAGGGAAAGGGAAGAAGAGGAAGAATTCAAAAGATCTGCTTCTGTTTTGATAGCGAGAGGCGAAGAAACCTTCTTTTGTATAAAAGAAATGGCTCTTTCAAAAACGGCTGTGTCATTCCCAAAAATAAAAAAATGGTTGAATTTATGGAGAGGCGTTTGGAAAAGGGACGGAAAATTAATTTTTGTCATAACCATCCAAATAAGCACTAACAAGAAGTTTTATTTTTTCGGCAAGAACACGGAGGGCTTCTTTTTTTGCGTACTCTTCAGCTATAGAGTCAGAATAATAATTTTGGCTTAATACGGCAAAAGAGTTAATAGAATTCGTACAATGAGTATAAACAATTTTACAACAGCAATCTCTTAATAAGATATTTGCAGTGAGAGTAGCTTGCTTACGACTTGTTGTTTCATCCCGCAAGATCCCTGTATTAAAAATGGTCTCTGTAAGCTTTATTTCAAGCGTATATTTCGGTTTCGACGGAGCACCTGCTGGTATGAGAAGATCAACAAGGTAATTCCGTAATATTTGCCCATTGCGGTCTGAAATCGTCGCTATTTTAAGAGGATAAGAGACAGAACAATTTGGATCAGAGGAAGTATAAAGAGGATGAAATCCACATGCCGTTAAGAGAAGGCAAAAACAGACAGATAAAATAGATTTATATAACCACATTTGCAATTTTTCCAGGGATGTAAATAAATTTCTTAAGCGGTTTACCTTGAATATGAGGGTGCAGCGACGGCATTTCTAAAATAAGAGCTTTAACCTCATCTTCGCTCAATTGAAGAGAGACTTCAAGGGTTCCTCGTGTTTTTCCATTAATTTGAATGGCAAGGGTAAAGCTATTCTCCGTTATTAAGGATGGATCTGCCTTTGGCCAAGGCTGATTAAAAACAAAAGGCTTATGCCCTAACTCTGCCCACAAGGCTTCAGCAAGATGAGGAAGAGCTGGGGCTGCAAGAAGGACAAGCGTATGAAGGGCTTCATGAAGAGCCCAATTTTCAGAAGATTCAGAGGGGGTAAATTCTTCAAGAGTATTAGAAAATTCACGCAAATGCGCAATATAGCGATTAAAGTGAAATTTTTCAATGCATTGTGTGACATTTTGAATTGTTTTATGAGTGAGTTTGCGGAGCTTCAAAGCAGTCTCCGTGAAAACGTCAGGAGTTTGTGTAACTTTTATGTCAGACAAATGAGATGTCACAAGACGCCATAGGTTATTGAGATAGCGCCAAATCCCTTCAATGCCTGCTTCTGTCCATGCAAAATCCCGTTCAGGCGGGCTGTCAGAAAGCATAAAAAGACGTGCCGTGTCAGCCCCATATTGCTCAACTATGTGTGTTGTAGGAACAACATTACATTTGGATTTGCTCATTTTTTCAGAACGTCCTGCTTTGACAGGTGTACCATCTGATATTTTAAGGAATTGCCCGTCACGCTTCTCTACCTCATGAGGATAAAGCCAAGAGCCGCTTTGATCTCGGTAGGTTTCATGACACACCATTCCTTGAGTGAGAAGGTTTTTAAAGGGCTCAGAGAGGGACCAATAGCCACATTTGCGCAAAGCTTTTGTAAAAAAGCGTGCATAAAGAAGATGGAGGATAGCATGTTCAATTCCCCCAATGTATTGATCCACCGGAAGCCAGAATTCAGCTTTATCAGGGTCTATAGGTCGTTCGTCATGAGGTGAACAATAGCGAGCAAAATACCAAGAAGAGTCAACAAATGTATCGAGAGTATCCGTTTCACGAAGGGCAGACTCTCCACAAGTGGGGCAATCGACATACTTCCATGTGGGATGGGCATCTAAAGGATTCCCAGGTTGATCAAAGGCCACAGCTTCTGGCAAGACAACAGGAAGTTGATTTTCCGGAACAGGAACAATTCCACAGGAAGGACAATGAATAATAGGGATGGGACATCCCCAATATCGCTGACGAGACACACCCCAATCACGCAGCTTATAAGTGACTTTTTGAGTTCCTAATTTCTTGAGTTCAAGGCGTCGAATAACGTCTTTTTTAGCCTCCTCAATCGTGAGGTCATCAAGAAAATCTGAATTACAAAGAATCCCCTCTCCTTCATAAGGAAGCGGATTTTCAGAATCTCCTTTTACAACAGGCAGAATGGGAAGCTTATATTTAACGGCAAAGTCAAAATCACGGGTATCATGGGCTGGGCAGCCAAAAATAACGCCCGTTCCATACTCCATCAAAACAAAATTAGTGACATAAAGAGGAAGTGTCTTATTTTTCACAAAAGGATGTTGAACAGTAAGGCCTGTGTTAAACCCTTTCTTTTCAGCTGTGTCTACCTCTTTCTGGCTTGTTCCTTGTGCCCGACACTCAGTAATAAAGGTTTCAAGGGCGGGAGTTTCTTTTGCAAGAGCTTCAACAAAAGGATGATCGGGAGAAATGCCTAAGAAAGAAGCGCCAAAAAGAGTATCAGGACGGGTGGTAAAAACCTCTAAAATTTCTTTTTTTTCCATGAGAGGAAAAAGGACAAGAGCTCCTTCTGAACGGCCAATCCAATTGACTTGCATGGTTTTAACTTGTTCAGGCCAGTTGTCTAAAAGAGAAAGATCATCAAGCAAATCTTGTGCAAAGTCTGTAATTTTAAAAAACCATTGAGACAGCCGTCGTCTTTCGATGGGAGCGTTTGACCTCCATCCTTTTCCATCAATGACTTGTTCATTTGCGAGCACTGTTCCTTCAACAGGATCCCAGTTCACAAAAGAGTCTTTCCGATAAGCGATACCTTGCTTTAAGAAGTCTAAGAAGATTTTTTGCTCATGACGATAATAGTCAGGAGAGCAGGTGAGAATTTCTCGGTCCCAGTCATAGGAAATCCCTAAAGAATTAATCTCTTCTTTCATGAATTGGATGTTTTCAAGAGTCCAGGTTTTCGGGGAAATTCCATGCTTAATGGCTGCATTTTCTGCAGGCAACCCAAAGGCATCCCACCCCATGGGATGAAGGATAGCGTAGCCACACGCATGCTTATAGCGCGCAATCACATCTCCAATGGTGTAATTACGAGCATGACCCATATGAAGACGCCCAGAAGGATAGGGAAGCATTTCCAGCACGTAATACTTAGGGGATGTTTCTTTAGTTTTGTAAAGGGAAGCCTCAGCCCATGCTTTTTGCCATTTTGCTTCATTTTCTCTAAAATTATACCGTGTGCTCATGAAGAAACCTTTATCTATTATTTTACAGCTGTTGAGCGAAAATGACGGGCACGTGTCAGAATGGCATTTTCTAAGTCTGTGACGGTTTGAGGATCAACAGGGAGATCGGCCCAATGCCCAGAAGGATCCCGTTCTTGACGGAAAAGACTCACCCTAAGACCATCCGAACGAAGTTGACGGTCTAGAATAAAGATATTTATTTTGAGTCGCTCTTGAGGACTTTCGGGTGAAGAATACCAATCTGTGATGATAACGCCCCCAAAAGGGTCAGCAGAGGCAATGGGCATGAAGGAAATGGTATCGAGACTTGCTCTCCATAAATACGTATTTACCCCAAGGCCTGTGTCTTCCTGCCCTCGCTTCTTTGACCCTCCAAAAGTGAGCGTCTCTTCGCCTAAGAGTTTTCCCATCCCTTTCGTTTTCCGATCGATTTTGGGTTCTGTTCGGGGCTCTTCGTAAACATAATCAGAAGAGCAGGCGCTCAAGAAGGAGACTAAGATTGAAATTAAGAAAAGATTGCGTTTCATGTCATTACCACTCCAATCGGTATTCGTCTTTTAACATATAATGAGATAAAAATTCTATTGAAATATAGAATGCCTAGATTTTCTCTTCCACTAGTTCGCATAAGGTGCTTAAGAGTTATATGAGTATACTTCAACAAAAATGTGCAAGAGCAAATATGTCGACGTCACTTGATTTGTTGTGGAGAGACCCAAAAGGAGAGAAGCGATTTATGTCCCTATGACATGAAGCCATCACACTGAATAAGAGTGATGGCTTCATGGGATAATAAGTTATACTTTATCACGTTTTTAACGGGCTAAGTTATTTTGCAGCTTTCGAAGGGATAGGTTTAGGAGAGTTTTCTGCCTCTTTCGCCGCTGTAGATTCGATATTTGCCAAGTTCTGCGTTATGAGGGCGAGCATGTCGTCTGCTTCTTGGCTCGCATCTTTTTCAAAAGAACACTTACCATCGTCTCCTTCTTTACAAGGAATGTTGGAAGGATCAGAAGCCCCCAGAGCCGCTTTTTTAGTAAGCGCGTTCCATCCCGCATTCAGGATTCCCTGCAGAACGTAACATCCTACATAGTTAGGAGTTCCCCACGTAAAAGTACGACAGTCCAAATCGATCGCTTTCGCCTCTACGGTCTCTACGGTTAAGGCAAAGATGGTCGCAACTGTTGCTGCTAAAGTTGTATATTTCATTTTCTTAATCCTTTGTTTTGTTTGTGTTTTTCTTCGAAAGACAGCCATCTTATCAATGGATATTAAAAATCTTAGTAGGATTTCCTTTATAAATGGTCTCACTACCCTATAATTTTTTGAAGACTTTGAGATTTGTTGGTTTTTCGAGGTGGTGCGAGGAGGCATAAGATGAGTTTTAAAGCCTGATCCCTGGCTTGAACAAGGAGTTTTCGTAAAGCATCAAATCCTCGCCTAAAAGTTGAGAAA
>CANGTV010000004.1 GCA_947457015.1 Alphaproteobacteria bacterium
CGCGCGGCCCCACAACCATTAAAGGGAACCACGCAGACGCTCGCTCCCTTAGAAAAACTACAAGTACAGCACATACAGCTACAACCTTCGCAAGCAACTTTAGAAACGCTTCCCAAAAAAGTAGCAGAAAATCACCCATCTGCACCCTCAAGGAAAGCACCCTCAAAACCAACACTTCTTGTTAAAAAAGCTGAAGCACCTCTCATTCCAGTTATTACACCGCACACGACCCCAACGGCTCTTATTGAAAAGATTGAACTGCGTACAGCTCAACCCTTGCCACAAGCCAAGAAGGGAATCCTTCACGAACCCGCCTCTTCACAAGCCTCTCACACACACCTTGTGCAAAGACCGCTATCATCTTCCGCCACCTTAGAAACGCTCCCTGAAGAAGTACTAAAAAAGCGCCCTCTTCCCCCCTCAAAAAGAGCGCCCTCAAAACCAACACTTCTTGTTAAAAAAGCTGAAGCACCTCTCATTCCAGTTATTACAACGCACACCCTCCCAACACTCACAGTTGAAAAAGTTGAGCCGCTTCCAGATCTACTGGTTACTGTTGAAAAACATACGGCTCCAAAATTACAACCGGCAGTGAAGGGAAGCACGCAGACGCTCGCTTCTTCAGAAACCTTGCAAAAAAAGCAAATGCAAACCCCAGAGCTTTCGATAGCAAAGTTAATAATACCTCCCCCTTCACGGAAAGCGCCCTCCAAACCAACACCACTTGTTGAAAAAGTTGAGGCGCTCACAGATCTATTGGTTACTGTTGAAGAAGTAATAGTTACTGTTGAAACGCATACGGCTCCAGAAGCGCCGATCTTTAAGGCAACCTCCAGAGTGCTTCCTCTCTCAGAAACCTTCCGCGCACAGCTTGTGCAAAGACCGCTATCATCTTCCGCCACCTTAGAAACACTCCCTGAAGAAGTAATAACAAAGCGCCCATCTGCGCCCTCAAAGAACGCGCCCCCAGCTCCAAATGCTGCCTTGCTGCAATTAATAAAATTTTATAAATATCTTTATCGGCAACGAATCCACGATCTGGAATATTTTCAGGGGTTGCAAAAAGATTTGCGAAAAAATCGACAAAGCTATGCGGCCTTAAAGAAGGAGGAGGATGAAATTCGCACTACCTTGCACAGTCAAACTGCTAAATCAGAGGAAGCAATAAAAAAACTTACTCACGCTATAACTGCTAATCAAGAGGAGAGAAAAAGGAGTGTTGAGTCTATAAGCGAGCTTATTGTTCCTCTTGATAAAATTTTGAAAGATATGTTCACTGAGACAACACCCCGCCAAGTAAAAGCTCACGAAAAAATTGAAAAATTAAAAGAGGAAGAAAATGATATTAGGTCTGCGCTTAAAGAGAGGCTAGATAAGAGAACTGAAGAAATTCAAAGAATCCAAAAAGATATTGAAATACTTCAAAAATCAACCTCCGATGAAGATGACCAAATAGAAAATGAAATTTCTGAAACTTCGGTACAACCGCTAAGTTCTCTTGAATCATCGGCAAACCAGTTAAAGGAAGAAATTCCAAGAATGCAAAAAGCAGTGACAGCAATTGAAGAAAGTATACTGGCTGAAAATGCTTCAATAAAAAATAAGATCTCTGAATCCTCAGCACAAGTAAAAGATTTTCTTAAAACACGAGCTACAACACTGCTTGCTGGTAACGCAAATGAATCAAACGTAAATGAGTCTATTTATGACACTATGGAATTTTTAGAAACTGCTTTAGACAGCGAGGTAGAAGATATTTTCAATAATTCAAGCGTCACTTCTGATACATCAAATGAGAGCATAGAGCCCGGAAAAGGATACATAAAAAATTTTAGAGCTCTTCTTCAAGAACAAACAAGACTAAGATTATCTTACCAAAAGAAATATGATGAGATCACGGATTTACAGACAGAGGTTGATGCAAAAAAAATTGAGTTAAAAAAGATAGAACATAAAATAAAATGCGCTAAGAGAGATGAATTAGAAAATAAGATTAAAAATAAAAAAAAGGAAGAAGATCCAGATCTAATTAAAAATGAAAAGAAATTGCAGAACAACAAGATAGAATGTGAAAAAACAAACGAGGAGCTTTCTTTCCTTGACGTAAAGTCTAAAGGTCTTCAAACCCTTCGTCAGCAACTTAAGCAAGACTCTTTAGGCTCCCCAGACGAAGAAAAAGCTCTTGCCGCCATTGCAGGCATTGTAGGTGTAACTTCTTCTATGTCCAAACTGGCAGAAATAGATGAAAGTCTACCTTATAAGCAAGCATGGAGAGAGGCATCCGATAAGCTTGAACCACACCTCGATCAATTAACGCTTAAAATTAACAAAGGTCAGGGTCTGAAGATAGAGCAGAGTGCCATGAAAGAAATACTAGCCAAGGCGAACGAAGAAAGTGCTGAAAAATTAAATGAGATTTTCTCTCAACAGAAAAAGCTTATAGACAAACAAGAAATTCTGCTAGCTAAGCATGAAGTAATGAAAATGCTTAAGCATGAAGTAATGAAAATGCTCGCAAAAGACCACCGTTTATTAGAAGACATGAACGAAAAAGTGTTGAAGAACGGTCGATGGCAAAATGAAGACTATCAACACTTTTTGGCCTGTCACCATAAGTTTGCAACTCCCGAAGCGCCTCTCGCACTCTTTCAGTCTGATTGGTTGGATTTTTTTGGAATTAAGGAACTAGTGCCATCAACCATATCCTCCAATGAGGAAAAACAGGCCCAACCTCTTCTTCGTGGACTAGGAACAGGCAAAAACGTCCAGGATGGAGACACAACAGAGTCTACACCCTGAGCAATACTTCCTCTAACACCACTTTTGCAGCTCTTTCAGGCGGGGCTTTTAAAAGAGCAATGGCCTCATCCATCGCTTTTTCTTGATGGGCGCGGGCGTCTTTGCCTCTTAACAGGTGCCCCACAGCGGATGCCAGTTTTTCAGGGGTGCAGTTTTCTTGCAAGAGTTCAGGGATAGCTTGCTTATTCAGCAAAACATTCACCATACACACCCAGGGAGTTTTTATAAGGATCCTTGCAAGCCACCCACTAATTGTCCCAATTTTATAAGCAATGATAAAAGGAAGACAAGCAGCGGACAATTGAAGCGCCACCGTGCCAGAAGCTGCAAGGGCGACGGAGGCTTTCTGAAAAGCGTCTTTGCGCGCGTCATCCCCCACCACAACTTGAACCTCACAGGGCCAGTTTTCTACACCTTGACGCACCAACGGCTCAACAGAGGAAAGCGTCGGAACAACAACTTTTAAATCACAAAAATCCTTCTTCAAAAGAGCCACCATCTCTTTAAAAATTGGCAGAAGCGTTTCAACTTCAGAACGTCGACTCCCCGGAAGAACACACAAAAGATTTGAATCACGCTTGCTTTTTTCAAAAGCCTCCTCCGCTACAGGATGCCCCACAAAGGTTGATCTAAGGCCATACTTTTCAAAGTACGGAGGTTCGAAAGGATAGAGACAGAGAAGATGATCAAGAAACTGAGCAACTTTACGGGCACGTCCCGGCCGCCAGGCCCACACGGTGGGAGCAACATAGTGAATCAAGCACGGCCTTAGAGAAAGTTTATGGAGCTGCTTCATCACTCGGAAACTAAATTCAGGGGCATCAATAGTGACGACCACATCTGGTTTCATCTTAATGATGGTTGAGACGGTCAGTCTAAGGCGCTGTAAGAGACGGGGTAAATTACGGAGTATGCCAAAAATCCCCATGATGGACAGCTCTTCCATAGGAAATAGACTTTGGAGACCTTGGGCTTGCATTCTCTCGCCTCCAATGCCTGCAAAGCGAACATTTTGGAGGTCCTTCAGAGACGCCATCAGGTCAGCCCCTAGCTGGTCACCCGAGGCTTCTCCAGCAATTAAAAAGATTAAAGGGCCCTGCGACACTGGACCTGCCCAAGACCAACAAGAAACAGACCTTTTTCTTGAGCCAAGCGTATTGTTTCTTCTCGCTTGAGAAGGAGAGTTCTACCAGCTTCAATTGCAATCCCTCTCAACCCTGCTGCAACAACCTTACGCACTGTCTCAGGACCAATGGTGGGAAGATCCACACGTTTGTCTTGCTGACGTTTGGCTATCTTCACAAGGACCCCCCCAAGACCCGGGCGCTGCAAATGCTTAGATCTCTCTATTAAAGCATCCGTTCCTTCAATAGCTTCAATTCCAATGACAAGATCCTCTTGGATAACAACGGCTTGTCCCACATCGACAGGGCTAAGAGCAGACAACACTTCAAGTCCACGGCCTACATCTCGCCACCCCTGATCATCAGGTTCAAGAGAGGTGAGTGCACCCTCAGGCGCTAAAAGCTCTGTTAAAATATCATCAGGGCCTACGATACGAAAACCATGTTCTTCGACTAACCCGATGACAAGTTTAAGAAGATTATCATCTCCCAGCGCTTTCGCACCAAGCTTCGCCAGCCACTTAATGCCCTCCCAATCGGGCCGAATTTCGCTCATCAGTGGACGCGTGATAGCACCTGCCATCACAACTTCCTGAATCTTATTTTCTTGAAGATAATGTAAAGCGGTACCTACTTCTCCAAATGAAAGCCAAAGATGCGGGACGTTTTTGACAAGGTCTTCCTCTGCTTGGCCTTTAAAGGCCAAAACGACAAAAGGTCGGTGTTGACTTTGAAAGACGTCCACAAGAAGATGGGGTAAATCCCCCCTCCCCGCCAATAAAGCAATAGGCGGATGATTAGGCGCAGACTGCACGGGGGGTGTCCTCCGCCTCATATGACTCAAACTCCCAGTCTTCTGCAGGCAAACACAAGGGGCGTTTTGGATCCTCTTCAATGAAAGCCAAAAGATCCTTCACCGTACGACAATTTCCATAAAGAACCCTGATCTTTTGCAGTCTCTCTTCTAAGGTTCCTGCTTGTTCTTTAGATAAGAGCTTATAAGCATTCCGAAGGTCATGAATGTCTTGACGTTCAAACCCTCTGCGCTTCATGCCAATAATATTTATTCCGCCTAACTTAGACTTTACGGTCATCACTGTCCCAAAGGGCATCACATCTTCGTTGACGCCTGCTGTGCCCGCAATCATGGCATAAGCCCCAATGCGCGTGAATTGGTGAATCGCCGCAAGGCCTCCAATGACGGCATAGTCTCCAACGGTCACATGGCCTCCAAGAGCTGCGTTATTTGCCATGGTAACAAAATTGCCAATAGCGCAATCATGCCCGATATGGGATCCGATCATAATATAGCACCCATTTCCCAAAGTCGTTTTCATGCGCCCGAATTCTGTGCCGATATGAATCGTCACATGCTCACGAATGGTGCATTTTTCACCAATTTCAAGAGTAGATGGCTCTCCCTTATACCTCATACTTTGGGGCGCAAAACCGAGGGCAGCGTAAGGAAAAATTTCTGTCCCTGCTCCTACAGTTGTCCTTCCTTCAATCACCACATGAGAATGAATAATGACGTTTTCTTTTAAAACGGCATGAGGTCCTATAAGACTATACGCCCCTATAGAAACTCCTTCAGAGAGATGCGCTCCTTCAGATACAATGGCTGTGGGGTGTATGTAAATCGACATGGTTTAATCTTTCCTATTGTCATCCCCTGCTGTGGCGGGGATCCATTACAGTAACAAAAAAATCGCTTTTTGTTACTTTCAAAAACTACTAATTATCTTCTGCCCCATCCCTGGATCCCCGCCACAGCAGGGGATGACACCGTGGAAGAACCTCCCTATTCATCCGCGATCATGGCAGTTTTAATAACTTCCGCTACAACTTCTCCATTAACCTTTGCAACTCCTTTAAAGCGCCACACGGGTCCTCGCCTGTGGGTTTTTTTTACCTCAAGATGAAGGGTGTCCCCTGGAAAAACCATCTTTCGAAAGCGGCCTTCATCAACTCCCATAAAATAAACAAGCTTTTCTTGGTCATACACATCTAAGGTATGCATAGCAAGAACCGCTGCTGTTTGGGCCAAAGCCTCAATAATCATCACGCCTGGCATCACTGCTTTTTTGGGAAAATGGCCTTGAAAATACCAATCCTCGGCAGAAACCGTCTTAATACCAACGGCGCTTTCTCCTGAGATCACATTCTCTAACCGTTCCACCATGAGCATGGGGGGTCGATGGGGCAAAAGACGCATGATTTGGTCTAAGCCTAGTTCAATGGGCATTTCATTTTCCATAGATGTCGTCTGAGTTTCTGCGAGAGCCATGCCTTCCTCCCTTGGTTAACCTTTCTTTCGAGCGCCTTCTTCTAGCCGTTTTAAGACGGCCACTTGACGATAAAATGTTTTAAGGGGCATAGCGGGACTTCCACATAGAATTTCGCCAGGATCCACATCGCGCATAATGCCACACTGGGCCGCAAGGCGTGCTCCTGTACCAATTTTAAGATTATCTATGATCCCCACTTGGCCTCCAGCGGCAACATAGTCACCAAATTTTGTGCTTCCTGCAACGCCTGATTGTGCCACCATCACACACCCTTTTCCAAAGTGTACGTTATGAGCAACTTGTACCAAATTGTCAATGCGTGTGCCAAGCCCAATCACCGTATCATGACCACTTCCTCGATCAATCGTTGTATTAGCTCCAATTTCTACATAATCATGCACGATAACACGTCCTAATTGAGGAACGGGCACATGTCCCCCCATATCCCCAGGGTCCATGAAAAAACCAAAGCCCCCTTGGCCAATACGCGCTCCTGGCTTAATGTGCACATACTTTCCAACAAGCGCATGGGACAAAGAAACATGGGCTCCAACAACGGAATGATCTCCAATCGTCACACTTTCGCCAATGACAGCAAGCGGCCCTATCTCTACAAAATCACCAATTTCTGCATGAGCTTCAATAACAGCTTGGGGTCCAACAACAACCCCTTTCCCGAGCTTAACCGTTGGGTGAATAACAGCCGTTGGTGCAATGTCTCCTTCTTTTCGCTCTTTTGGATAAAACACATTCGCAATGAGCGCATACGCGCGATGAGGATATGTTGCAATTAAAAGCGCCAGATGATCAGGGGTTTTTGCCACCACGTCCGCGCTCAGAATACATGCTGAGGCTTGTGTTGTTTCTAAGGCGTCTAAATATTTTGTGTTATTAAACAAGCTAATACAACGTTCCGCAGCCCCATCCAAGGGAGCCACATCGTCGATAAGAAGAGACGGATCCCCTCGTCCCAGATCACATTGACCATATTCCGCAAGCTGCGCCAATGTGAAGGGACCTTTTTTCTTATGAAAGCGAGGATCAGCCATGATTTTTTATAGTACTCCATCAAACAGAGGGTAAGTATGCAAAAAAATAGACGTATCGCCAAGCTCTTAATCTAAGAGTGCGTTAAAATTTTATTACAGATTGGTTTTTTCTTGCCCATTCTGGTATGGTGGGGAGGTGAAACTCATCCCTGGAGCTGTCATTCCGGAGCTTAAGAGATGTATTCATGAGCTTTAAGTTTCTGCTTCTGTTGTCATCCTCGACATAGAAACTCTCGATTTTCGCAGAAAATCGTAAAGTTTCTTGATCGAGGATCTTCTAGAAACACAATAAGGGTTTCAATGAGATCCCCGAGCTAGAAGTTCTAAACCCCCGATCAAGTCGGGGGCAAGAACTTCTAGCTCGGGGATGACAAGAAAAGGATAAAAAATAATAGCCGTGAGTACCGGTTCTAAATCCCGGACCAACCCCAGAATAAAATTAGTTCCAAAAGGACTCTTTATGCCAAAAAAAATAGCTTTTCTTTCTTCATCTGCTCCAGAAGCTCTCAAGGCCAAAACAACGTTTGAGGCTTTGTACCCTTCTGTCAATCCCAGCGAAGCTGATGTCCTGGTTGCCTTAGGAGGCGATGGGTTTATGTTGGAAACCATGCATGCTCACCTTCAAACACACCTTCCCATTTATGGAATTCATTGTGGGAGTGTGGGGTTTTTGATGAACGAGTTTTCCCCGAGCGATCTTTTAGAGCGCCTTGAAAAAGCGAAGCCCACTCCTCTCTACCCTCTTGAAATGACAATTCAAGACAAAAGAGGAAGTGTTATGAAGACACTCGCCTTTAATGAGGTTTCTCTTCTCCGAGAAACACGTCAAGCGGCCAAAATTCAAATTAGCATAGATGACGTTGTCCGACTCCAAGAACTCGTGTGTGATGGAATCCTGATGTCAACTCCTGCAGGAAGCACGGCGTATAATCTCTCAGCCCATGGCCCTATTATTCCTCTGGGAGCTCCTTTACTGGCTTTAACTCCCATTAGTGCCTTTCGGCCGCGGCGGTGGAAAGGAGCCCTTCTTCCGGAAACAGCACAAGTTACCTTCACAATTCTTGACTCAGACAAACGTCCCGTCAGTGCCGTTGCAGACTTTACAGAGGCCCGAGACGTCACATCCGTTTCCGTGCGTCAAACAAAAGAAACCTATGCCACCCTTCTTTTTGACCACGACCACAATCTTGATGAACGCATCTTAAGAGAGCAGTTTTTGGAGTAATTTCATTGAGCTGCAGCAGAAGCATCCCTCCCCTTACGCAACACATGAACTCTAAGATCTATATCTTTTTTACGATGAGGGTTGTCGGGTAAGGATCGAGCTGAAACTTTTCTTGCAATGACAACATGGCGTTCCACTTTTATAAGATGTTTCAAAGCGTCTTGTAAGCTCCATGTTTGATTTTCAGGATTCATTCCCTTCACGAAAAGCCAGGGCACGCACCTTGAAAGCTCCACGAGTTCTTCTCTGTTCAGACGCAATATGCGCTCCTGTATACGAGACCGCTCGTCATCAGGCATGCTGTCTGAAAACCATGTGGTTTGTTCTAAGGGGAGGAAGTAACGAGCAAATAGCCGATCATCCTGCACGCTCCTTAAGTTAAGTGGCTTGTTTCTCTCAAGAACTGCAGGAGGAAAATCACTCAACTCTAAAGAACTTGATTCGCGGGGAAACATATTCAGTTCACAAAGAACAAGTTGCAACGCAAGGTTCAGTTTCCAAGGGTTTCCTTCTGGTATAACCCTCAAGAATTGCGGCACACACCGTAGAATCTCTACAAAAGAAGAGCCGAGCACTGACGCAGGAAACTTTAGGGCCAAAGCTATGACTAAACTGTTCGCTTCTGACATCAATGCTTGATTTCCGTACTTTCCAAGTACTGCCGCCCTCTCTTGTATTTGATCAGCCGGAAGTAAAAGGGTTGCCTTAACAACTGGACTAAATTCATCTGTCCAGTAAAATGATTTTAGAATTATATAGTTATTCTTAATTAAAGTGTCCACTCTTGAAAGAATGTCTGCAGGATGGACGCTGTTCATCACGTCGCGACAGTCTTCTGGATCCATTAAGTCCATAACACTTTTGATATGCAACTGATCAAGTAGAGACAAGGGATTCAAGAAAACATCAAGTCTTGATGGTACCCTTACAAAAGGGCTGCAGTGATTTTGATCAGTATCATCCATCGCGAAGGCCATAGATGTAGACAAAAGAACTAATGCAAAAAATAAAAATTTTTTCATGAGACCACTCATTGAATGTAATTTTTGAGATATTGTAATTTCCGAGATAGCTTTTTACATTAACCATATATGATATGGCAAGCTCTTCCCTTTAGCTGCCTAGAGATTTTTTGAATTCTAGAAGAACTTGAAAAACACTTTATTCTTATGGGGCGAGTGACGGGACTTGAACCCGCGGCCTCCAGTGCCACAAACTGGCGCTCTAACCACCTGAGCTACACCCGCCATAAGGACTTATGAGAAATCAGTAGTCAGTAATGAGAATACTGTCAATAGCACGTGAAATGAAGAGGACATTTTTCTCTGGAAATTATGCTCGTTTGCCCCTAAAGTACGAGTCAGATAAATTAATGGGGACACTATCATGCAAACGGTTCTACTTGTTATTCACCTCCTTATCACAGCTGCGATGATCGGGGTCATTTTAATTCAGCGAAGTGAAGGGGGTATGGGCCTTGGGGGAGGAACCATGGGAGGCTTGATGACAACCCGCGGTTCTGCAAACCTTTTAACCCATACAACGGCAATTTTAGCAGCGTGCTTTTTGGGAACCAGCCTTATGCTGGCCATTCTAGCCGGCCATCAAAGCCGTCCTTCCTCTATATTGGGGATGAAGAGTGAAGAGCAATCGAGTTTTAGGTCTTAATAGCGGTCCTGCTATTGCAGGTAATGACAAGTGGAGCGGAATACCACTATAAAACAACCATGAGGAAAGCGTGGCACGATTTATTTTTGTAACAGGTGGTGTGGTATCTTCCTTAGGAAAAGGAATAGCCTCCGCGTCCCTCGGAGCTCTTTTACAAGCAAGAGGATACAAGGTTCTTCTTCGAAAACTAGAGCCCTATATTAATGTTGACCCCGGCACCATGAACCCTTTCCAACATGGAGAAGTTTTTGTCACCGAAGACGGCGCAGAAACAGATCTGGATTTAGGTCACTATGAGCGCTTTACAGGCGTCAACACCACTTCCTTTGATGCGGTCTCCACAGGGCGCATTTACTCAGAGGTCATTGCAAAAGAACGCCGTGGCGATTATTTGGGAGCAACCGTCCAAGTGATCCCTCATGTCACCGATGCTATCAAGGGGGCTATCTTAAAAAATACAAAAGATGTGGATTTTGTTATATGTGAAATTGGCGGAACGGTTGGCGATATTGAGGGCTTGCCTTTTCTTGAATCCATTCGTCAACTTCGCAATGATTTAGGATATCGCAATACACTTTATATTCACCTGACCCTGGTCCCGTACATTGCGACAGCAGGAGAACTTAAAACAAAGCCCACGCAACATTCCGTGCAGGAATTACAAAGCAAAGGAATTCAACCTGATATTCTGTTATGCCGCAGCGATCGAGAGATTGGCGTTGAGGAACGACGAAAGCTCGCTCTTTTTTGCAATATTAAGCCGGAGTGCGTTATTGAGGCCTTAGATGTCTCAACCATCTACCAAGTTCCCATTAGCTACCATCGTCACGGCCTTGACCGAGAAGTCTGCAAACACTTTGGTCTTGAATCAAAGACCTCTCCTGATCTCTCCATTTGGGAACGTATTGTCGACACCCTTACGCGCCCTGAGGGCAATGTGACCATTGGCGTTGTTGGAAAATATACAGCGCTTTTGGATGCTTATAAGTCTCTTCACCAAGCCCTCATTCATGGAGGGATTGCCAATAAAGTTCATGTCAACCTTGAATGGATTGATGCGAGTCAATTAGAGGAAGAAGGAAAAAGTATGCTCATAGAGCGTCTTGCGCCGCTTCACGGCATCCTTGTCCCCGGAGGATTTGGAGAACGTGGAACGCCTGGAATGATGGCAGCTATTCAGTTTGCCCGCGAACAGAAAATTCCTTTTTTTGGCATTTGCTTAGGAATGCAGTTGGCTGTTTTGGAGGCCTTGCGAAATATTGGTGGGCACCCTGAGGCTAATTCTACTGAATTTTCTCCAACTTCTATGCCCGCCATTGCTCTTATGACCGAATGGATGAAGGGAGATGCGGTTCAAAAATATTTCCCAGGGGCTGACTTAGGGGGAACCATGAGGTTAGGCGTTTATAAATGCCAATTAGAAGCTGATTCTAAGACCTCTGAAGCCTACAAAAGCTCTCTCATTTCTGAACGCCATCGCCACCGCTATGAAGTGAACACGACTTATGAGGATGACCTTAAAAAATGTGGCTTATACATTGTGGGACGAACGGCCGATGGCCTTTTACCCGAAGTTGTAGAGAGAAAAGACCACCCTTGGTTTGTGGCTGTTCAGTTCCACCCTGAATTTAAGTCGCGCCCGTTTACGCCCCATCCCTTGTTTACAGCATTTGTTGCAGCCGCCTTAAATCAAAACCGACTTATTTAGAAAGAGAAACTTATGCCTCATCATGTCACTGTAAATTCTCTTAAGATCGGGAATGACCTTCCTTTCACATTGATTGCAGGGCCCTGCGTCCTTGAGAGCCGCCAGCATGCGCTTGAAATGTCCCATGCCTTGGTAGAGCTTACTAAAAGACTCGGCATAGGATTTATTTACAAAACATCTTTTGATAAAGCTAACCGAACCAGCCTCACAGGGGTTCGTGGGCTTGGCCTTGAGGAATCGCTTCCTATTTTTGAAGAAATCCGTGAAACATGGGGATGTCCCGTGCTCACAGACGTTCATGAACCCGCTCAATGCGCCATTGTGGCTGAAGTTGTTGATGTTCTCCAAATTCCTGCTTTCTTGTGCCGTCAGACGGATCTTCTGCTTGCTGCCGGCAACACTGGAAAAGCCATTAACGTCAAAAAGGGCCAGTTTCTTGCCCCTTGGGACATGAAGAATGTCATTAAGAAAATTGAAGAAACGGGTAACCAGAATTTGATGCTTTGTGAAAGAGGCGTGTCCTTTGGGTATAACACCCTCATTTCTGACATGAGAGCGCTCCCTATTTTAGCCCAAACAGGTTATCCTGTTGTCTTTGATGCGACCCATTCCGTTCAACAGCCCGGAGGACAAGGAACGTCAACGGGAGGGCAAAGAGAATTTGTGCCTGTGCTTGCCCGCGCAGCCCTTTCAATTGGAATCGGAGCTCTTTTCATTGAAACTCACCAAGACCCTGATAATGCGCCTAGTGATGGGCCAAATATGATTAAACTCAAAGACTTGCCAGGCCTTTTAGAGACCTGGCGACTCTTTGATCGGTTGGCAAAAGCGAATCCGCTGACGGTTTAGTTTGGTTCTTTAAAAGCATTTTTGGATATTATTGTTCCATTTAGTATCATTTATACATCCATAACAGTATGTTCCCCTGTAAATATTATCTAAGTACTTGCTAGGATGGTGATCTACTGGACACCGTTTATAGGTTGCAACAGCTACGGCATGTATGTTTTCCTTTGCTAAAGCTGCTTCAACCGTTTCAGCACGAGCCCCTGCGCCGTTCAATGCAACACAAAGTGTGCCTACAGCCATAAAATAAGATATTTTCATTTTCCAGTCTCCACTTGTATTTACGATATTTTGTCTCTCTTTAAAAAATATCGCATTTTCTATGAGAGTGAGAAGGCTGAGAGAGAAGCGGATGCAAGGAAAGGGTTATTTTATCTTTATTTTTTTCACCGTATATTCTCACGCATGCTTCTCCTCCTTTGTCAAAAACATAGGTTGAATGACAAAATGGAACAATTCTCCAGCTTTCTCACATATTACCAAGTCGATGGTGATTTATTATAATGTAAAGAGAATCTGCCTCTGCAATTAATTATTCGCATGTATACTTAGAAACAGACCATGTCTTTCCATGTGCGCACGCATAGCAGTGCGGAATCTTTGAAAAATGTATATTATCTAAGTACTTACTAGGATAGTAACCCGAATTCTTCGATTGACAGTCTCCATTTGTCTGATCTTTTACTTTTATATGTTGCGCTGCTAAAGTTGCTTCAGCCGTTTCAGCGCGAACTTCTAAACCAGCCAGCACGACACATACCGCACCTAAGGCCACAAAATAAGATATTTTCATTTAAGTCTCCTTTTTTATTCTTAAAGGTTAATTCCTGTAAGCTTATGAGCAGCATTAGCATAAAAAAGGTTACCAAATTCTTAACAACACTTAAGAAGGTGGTTAGGTTTCATGAACAAAATTAAAAAAGACTGTCATCCTTACTTTAGAAGTGCTTAATTTTCGAAGAAAATTCTAGCACTTCTAAAGTAAGGATCTTCTGTCGGGAGGCACATCGAATGGAATTTTACGTCTACATTATGACAAATATTTCCAAAACCCTTTATATTGGCGTAACAAATGGCCTTCTAAGGCGTATCTCTGAACATAAGAATGGATTACACAAGGGATTTAAAAATAAATATAAAATTAATCAACTAGTTTATTATGAAATATACCCATATGTTTTAGAGGCTCTCCAAAGAGAAAAAAGCCTAAAGCACTGGACAAGAACAAAGAAGCTTCAACTCATTGAAAGCGTTAATCCTCATTGGGAAGATCTCAGCACCATTGTTGGTTGCTAGAAGATCCTCGCATAAGAAGTCCTAAGCTTTGCTCTGCAAAGCAAGGACTTCTAACGCAAGGATGACAGCCAAGAGAAGTTTTACAAAATTTTGTTCACGGAGCCTAGGCAGTGAAAATTTTTAGCTATTCACCCCTTGTTCTGATAAACTTAAAGACCAATATAAGAAGAAGATAACCTCTCCCACGCCGTCATCCTGAACCCGTTTCAGGATCTCGCGGCAAGAGGATCCCGAAATGATTCCCGAAATGATCCCGGGTCAAGCCTGGGACTAAAGATTCGGGATGACATTAGAAGAGAAAAAGAAAAGCAAAAAGGAGATCTCATGAACATTGATATGTACACGGAACGCTCTCGGGGATTTATTCAATCGGCTCAAACCCTCGCTCAACGCGAAGGGAACCAGCGTATTCTTCCCCTTCATCTTTTAAAAGTACTCCTAGATGACGAGGAAGGTCTTTGTGCCACCCTTATCAAAACAGCAGGCGGCCTTCCTGAACGCGCCCTTGACCTTACAACAGAAGCCCTGAGCCGGCTCCCCCGCGTTGGCGGAGAAGGGGCGGGTCAAGTCTTCCTAGCTCCTGAAACAGCAAAAGTCTTTGAACTTGCCGAAAATGAAGCCAAGAAAGCGGGAGACAGTTTTGTCACCGTTGAATTTCTTTTGTACGCCCTGAGCCTTTCTAAAGACACAGACGCTGGAAAAATTCTTACGGAATCCGGCGCAACACCTGAAAAATTAAAAACAGCCATTGAAACCATGCGGAAAGGAAGGCGCGCTGATTCAGCTACCGCTGAATCCCAATATGATGCGTTGAAGAAATATGCAACCGACCTTACGGCGCTGGCTCGTCAAGGCAAGTTGGACCCCGTCATTGGGCGAGACGAAGAAATAAGGCGCACCATTCAAGTGCTCTCTCGCCGGACGAAAAATAACCCTGTCTTGATTGGAGAGCCAGGTGTTGGGAAAACAGCGATTATTGAAGGCCTTGCCCACCGTATTGTCAAAGGAGACGTTCCTGAAACCTTAAAAAATATTTCTCTCATGTCCCTTGATATGGGCGCCTTGATCGCAGGCGCCAAATATCGTGGAGAATTCGAAGAGCGCTTGAAAGCCGTGCTTTCTGAAATCACCCATGCAGAGGGAGACGTTGTCCTCTTTATTGATGAGCTTCATACGCTTGTTGGCGCAGGAAAAGCAGAGGGGGCTATGGATGCCTCCAACATGCTCAAACCCGCGTTAGCCCGTGGAGAACTGCATTGCGTAGGGGCGACGACCCTTGATGAGTATCGCAAGCACATTGAAAAGGACGCGGCCCTTGCGCGGCGTTTCCAACCCGTTTTCGTCTCTGAACCCACCGTTGAGGACACAATCTCCATCCTCCGAGGTCTTAAAGAAAAATATGAACTCCACCATGGGGTTCGCATCACCGATGGAGCCATTGTGGCCGCAGCCACCCTTTCAAACCGTTATATTACAGATCGCTTTCTGCCAGACAAAGCCATTGACTTAGTCGATGAGGCTGCAAGCCGCCTGCGCATTGAAGTGGATTCTAAACCTGAAGAAATTGACGAGCTTGATCGCCGTATTATGCAGCTTAAAATCGAACGAGAAGCCCTCAAAAAGGAAAAGGATACGGCCTCCAAAGATCGGTTGGAAAAACTAGAAAAAGAACTCGCTGATCTTGAATCTCAATCGAATGTCTTAACCTCCGCGTGGACAGCCGAAAAAGAAAAGCTCGCGGGCTCTCAAAAAATAAAGGAAGCCCTAGATAAAAGCCGAAATGAGCTGGAGATCGCTCAACGACGTGGAGACTTAACACGCGCAGGTGAGCTTATGTATAGCGTCATCCCTGATCTTGAGAAAAACTTAAAAGAAGCAGAAGGACACGCTCAAGACCACATGATTCGGGAAGAAGTCACGCCTGATGACATTGCTGCGATTGTTTCCCGATGGACCGGCATTCCTGTTGATAAGATGTTGGAAGGGGAACGCGAGAAACTCCTCAAGATGGAAGACAATCTCCAAAAACGGGTTGTGGGGCAAACTGAGGCTGTCATCGCCGTCAGTCAAGCCGTGCGAAGGGCTCGTGCAGGGCTACAAGATATCAACCGTCCTATTGGATCCTTCCTTTTCCTAGGCCCCACAGGTGTGGGAAAAACAGAACTCTGCAAGGCTCTCGCAGAATTTCTTTTTGATGATGATACCGCCCTGACGCGTATTGATATGTCGGAATTTATGGAAAAGCATTCTGTCTCACGCCTTATTGGAGCCCCTCCTGGCTATGTGGGCTATGAGGAGGGAGGCAGCTTAACGGAAGCCGTTCGCAGGCGCCCCTATCAGGTCATTCTCTTTGATGAAGTGGAAAAAGCTCACCCTGACGTCTTTAACGTTTTGCTTCAAGTCTTGGATGATGGACGCTTGACGGACGGACAAGGGCGAACCGTAGACTTCCGCAATACCCTTATCATCATGACATCTAACCTCGGAAGCTCTGTTTTGGCAGAGCATCAGGGGGAGCCTTCTGAAAAAGTGCGGGCTCAGGTCATGGAGGTAGTGCGCGCCTCTTTCCGTCCTGAATTTTTGAACCGCATCGATGAAATCTTGCTGTTCCGCCGTCTGTCTCGTGAGGATATGAATGGCATTGTGAAGATTCAACTTCAACACCTTTTAAAGCTTTTGAAAGATCGGAAAATCACTCTTGATCTAGATGATGCGGCGCTCACATGGCTTGGGGATCAAGGCTATGATCCCGCCTATGGCGCTCGGCCCTTAAAACGTGTTATCCAACGAGAACTCCAAAACCCTCTGGCAACCCTCATTTTAGAAGGGAAAATCCATGAAGGGCAAAAAGTAAAGGTAACCGCAGGAAAAGAAGGGTTGCAGATTGGCAACTAAAATGATCTTAAATCACCACCGCAGCGCGCGCATACGATCTAAAACCTTTCTCGCTCTAAGCTTTCTTTGTTCGCTCTTTATAGCGTCTCCTGTTGCATGTACTCCTGTAGAGGCACACGCCCTTGCAGCGACGGATTTACCACTCGTAAAATCCGATGTGATGGATGACCCAGCGATTTGGATCAATCAGAAGGATCCGTCAAAAAGCCTCATTTTAGCAACCAACAAAAGGCCTCCTTATGGAGGCCTTTATGTCTACACATTAGAAGGAAAACTTAAAAGCGTAAGCCCAATAGGCCCTCTTAATAACGTGGATTACAGACCCGATTTTCCCTATAAAGGTACAACCATTGATATTGCAGTCGCAAGCTATCCCCTCACAAAGAAATTTGCTTTTTTTGCCATTACTCCTCTAAAGGGGGACGTAACATTTTTAGGGTTTTCCTCAACAGCTTTCCACAAGGAGCCTTACGGACTTTGCCTTTTGAAAAGAGACAATACTTTTTATGCCATTGTAACCTTTGTTGGAGGAGGGGCTGAAAAGTGGCAATTTTGGGAAAAAGGAGGAACACTCCACACACAAAAAATAACCTCTTATCCTATAAAAACCCAAGCGGAAGGGTGTGTCGCTAATGACCAAGAGGAGACCCTTTTTATAGCAGAAGAAGGCAAGGGAATCTGGGCATTTATGGGAACTGCCTCACCCCACTTAATTGCAAAGGTCGGCGAAAATAATCTGAAAGCTGACCTAGAAGGCCTTGCTCTTTATAATGGAAAATATCTTATTGCCTCCAGCCAGGGCAATAGCACTTATGGAGTTTTCTCGGCCCACCTTCCTTACACCTATTTAGGGAGTTTTAAAATCGCCCCAACCCACGCACAAGAAGGAACCGAGGAAACAGACGGTATTGACGTAACGGCTCACAATTTAGGAGGCTCCTATTCACAAGGACTGTTCGTTGCCCATGATAACCGCTTTTCAAAAGGAGGTGGGTCTAATTTCAAACTCGTTCCCTGGACAGAAATCGCTCAAAAACTAGGATTAAAATGAACGCTCTTTCAGTATGGAGTGTGAAAAAAACAAAACGATAATTAGCTAATCACCGCTTGACTCTTACTATTAGACTTTTAACGGCGGGGAAGTATGCTTGAAGGCTTCCTAAGATAACAAAAGAATATTTTTGAATAAATTCTGATTCTTCTTCCGTCTTACAATCAATATGAATCGTTTTATACCGAGGAGATATGGCTCCTAGCCTGCTATTCCATATTTTTAAAACAGAGAGAGGCCCCATCATAGCCAGAAATTCCGTGCAAACCTGCTTCCATAAAGGGTCTTCTATAAGGGCAATACAGTGTTCGGCTTGAGACTGGGGATTTCCTGTTAAGGCCTTCTTACTTTGCAAGACTTCTTGTGAAAACAAGGAGGGAAGTTCATTCTTTGCGGAGACAAGCGTTAGCGTTGGTCTGTATTTTTCGCGAACACCCTTTTTTATTGCTGAACATTGAATGGGAACAAAAATTTTATTTTTAAAAGTTGAGGCCTTCATGAAAGCAAACGGCATTTTGTGAACGTATGGCTGCAGACGTGTTTCATAACTTTGCATAAATTACCTCCCACTTCTGCCTAAGCTCTTCTTAGGATCTTTCCTGCCACCTCTTTAAAATTCCGCAAAGTGTTGTCAGGGGGACAAATGGCACTCTGCGGTTTTTACATATACAATTACAAAACCACCAAAGAAAACAATCAAATATAAGATCACACCAAGAACAAAACAGAAGAAGAAATATATCGACCTCTTACTTTGACTATATTTTACATGTTATAAATTTCAAAGCACCGTTTCGACATGCCTGTCATATCTATTATGCATGAGGACTTCAACTAATGAGCTTATTGAAAAGACTGAAAATTAAGCTAATGTAGAATCAATGACCTATATCAAAAGAGCGATTAGATGCTTATACTTATCATGAATGAAAGTTCGTGTTTTCGTTAAAACCACCGATGTCATCCCCGGGAAGGCGGGGATCCAGATAAACTACGCTGTCATCCCGAACCATGTCCTCGACTGCGATCGGGGATTATTTCGGGATCTCAGTGACAGAGAGATGCTGAAACGAGTTCAGCATGACAAGACTTCTCTGGATCCCCGCCACAGCAGGGGATGACAATGGAAGAATTGCAACAAAAGTCCACATTTTCAAGTTGAATGAGTATAAGAGTAAGAGCCTTCAATGATAGATTCTGTTAATGCCTTTACGACGTTAATAAGTACCCCAAATGAAGTCCAAACTGGCCTCCTAAAAGGGTATCAATTTGCAGTAAAGGATGTATTTGATCTTAAAGGTTTCCGGATTCAAGCTGGAAATCCAGACTATTTTGCTCAAGCACGTCCTGCAGAAATGACCGCCCCGGCCGTTGCTCTTTTGCAAGATGCAGGTGCAAAGTTAGTAGGTAAAACTCACACTGACGAATTAGGGGGAAGCTTATTTGGACTCAACGCGCACTATGGTCCTCCTCTCAACTTTCGCTCTCCTGCTTATGTGCCGGGGGGTTCATCAAGTGGGTCTGCCGCAGCTGTTGCAGCCAATCTTGTTGACTTCGCCCTAGGCGCCGACACCAGCGGCTCTGTAAGAGCCCCTGCAAGCTTTTGTGGAATTTATGGCTTTCGACCCACTCTTGGGAGAATTTCAACAGGTGGCGTTTTGCCCATTTCCGCTCACTTAGATACGGTTGGACTCTTTGCACAACACCCCGATCTCATTGGGCAAGTACTTGCTGTTTACGGCATAAAAGAGAAGACTGACTTTACCCGTTTTAGAGCTATTCCAAGTTTAATCGATCAGCTACAGAGCCCTTTAAAAGAGGCTTTTTTAACAAAACTCAACGCTATTAACGAGTTAATACCTTCTGGAACGCCCTTATCTATTGATGTGGAGACCTTAACTCAATGGAGCACGACTATTAGAACCATGGCGATGTATGACCTCTGGCAAGTGCATAAGGACTGGATTTTAAGCTCAGATCCAACCTTTGGTGAACTTATTAAGGATAGGATTAAAATAGCAAGATCGGTGTCCTACGATGAGTATAAGCAGGCTTGCTTAAAACAAAAGATCATAAAAGACTTTATGGGTGATAGCTTAGCTTCTGGGGACCTTATTATATTCCCCACTGTTCATGACATCCCCCCTCTCTTATCTACTCCCCTCCCCCAACTCAAAGAGTTTTCCCTGAAGGCTTCACGTCATACTTGCATTGCAGCCCTAGCGGGGCTTCCTGAAATTACCGTTCCCTTACACGACATCAAAAACAAATGTTCCCTTGGGATGAGCTTTTTAGGACGAGCAGGCGACGATTATTCCCTCACCTTATTCGCTTCACAAGCACATCCCATCCTTAAAGAGTTATCCTAACCCCTCTTCAACGTGCATAAACAGAATTTTCAGATTTTAACTCTAATCCAACCTCTTTCTGTGTTTTAGTTGAGGCAAAAATAGAAACACCTGCGATCAGCGCACCAAAGACCATCCAGCTAGCGGGCCACATCAGAACATGAGTTTGGTTAATAGCATAGACAAGCAAAACAGGCGTAAATCCACCAAATAAGGAGATGCCAAGGCTTAAACTAAACGACACGCCTCTACACCTCCCCTTCACGTCAAATAAGCTTGCTGTTAGACCATTGGCAGGCCCCACAAACATACCCGCTAGTATTGAAAGAATTATCTCACCCTGAATAACAAGAGAAAAATCACCAGATTGTATCAACCAGAATGCGGGGTAAACCAGGACAACTGTTGCAAAAACCGCCATTAACATTACTTTTTGAGCCCCAATTTTATCTGCTAAATAACCCGCCAGGCAAATACACAACATGTAAACAACAAGGCCCAACGTTATCACGAAGAGGGTTAGTGACGTTGAAAGGGATGTTACAAGCGTATGATAGTGCCCCATAAACACAAACGGAACGTAGTACAAAACCCCTATGAAGCTTCCAATTCCAAAAGTTATTAAGAGAGGGCTTAGATTATTTTTGAAAAGAGACGCCAAACTCGGTGTCTCTGTCCTTTTATTTTTTTGCGCACTCTTGAAAGCTTCTGTTTCTTGCGTATTTTTTCTTATGTAAAACCCTAGCAACCCGATGGGAATGCTTAAGAGAAAAGGGACTCTCCACCCCCAATCAGGCATCATTTCAAGAGCACATAACGAAGCCATGCTAGAGGCGGCTAACATTCCAACAACAGAAGAGGCTGTCACTAAGCTTCCAGAAAAGTACTTTTTATCTTCGTTGGCATGTTCAATGACGAAAATGGCCGCCCCGCTAAACTCTCCCCCAGCGCACAACCCTTGAAGCAACCGGCACATGGCCAAAATGATAGGGGCCAGAAGTCCTATTTGGCCATAGGTGGGGAGAAACCCGATTAAACTTGTGGGAAGCATCATCGCGATGATTGAAATCACCATGGCTCTTTTGCGCCCAAATGTATCACCAATATACCCAAAGACTACCCCTCCAAGAGGACGCATGACAAAGCCCGCCGCAAATATAAAGTAACTTGCGATCAACGCCGCTACGGGGTCTTCTTTTGGAAAAAATAGCTTTGAAAATACAGGCGCCAACAATCCAAAAAGAGCAAAATCATAAAATTCTAAGGCTGTTCCCATAAAAGCAGCCGCAAAGTTCTTTCCTTGTTTTTTCATATAGTTTTTCTCCCTTTTTTTATGAATTCATAAAGTTAATTCCCAACCGACGCAGCACTCAAAAATTGTGGGTGGTGATTTTTGACACACGCCCGAAGATACTCTTCAAAAACTTCAACCTTCCGTATTCCTTTTAATTGTACGGGACAAGTGAAATAAATATCAATACTTGGCCCCGCAATTTCAGGAAGAACCTCAACAAGACGCGATCCTGCAAGCAAAGGGGACTCTTGTGAGAAAGAAATAATACCAAACCCGCTATTGCCAAAATGAAACAACGCCCGCAGAGAATTAGCACTGAGGTAAGGCTTTTGCACCTTGTCTTTGTTACTCAATTTTAAATGCCAGTTAATATTATCAAAAAGATGAATTTTTTCAGAACCAAACCCGATTAAACGGTGCTGTTCAAGGTCTTTCACTGTTTGTGGCATTCCATATTCTTGAAGATAGTCTTTGCTAGCGTAAAGGCGGCGATGCCAACGCATCAGTAAATTTTGGATCAGCTCTGGCTGATCCTGGATATAAGGTTGAAGCGCCACATCAACTTCAAGAGATTCCACATCTAGAGGACCATCTTTGGAAAAGATTGATAAATTTATTTTAGGGTAAAGTTTTAAAAAATCAGGAATAAGCGTATAAAGCCATGTGTCAACAAGCCCCACATTTGCACCAATATGAAGATCACCTTGAGGTTCGCTTTTCTCATTCTGAATTTGCATGAGGGCGAGTTCCGAAAACGCAACCATCTTTTCAACATTTTGGAAGAGAAGGTGCCCTTGCCTCGTTAATGCTAGCCCTTTTGGCAATCTCTTAAATAATTTATGTCCGACTTGGTATTCGAGATCAATAATTTGACGGCTAATAGCAGATTGAGAAATATTAAGATGCTGCCCTGTTTTTGTAAAACTTTCAAATTTTGCGACATAATAAAAAGTTTTCAATTTGTCCCAGCGCATAAGTCTCCTGGTTTCGCTGTTTGTGATTTAGATACAGCCTTAGGATTTTACATTTAATACATTATAAAAAATTTTAATAAAAGGCAACATTATTTATCAAATAGCCAATTAAAAAATTTGTTTTTTGTAGATGTCCTTGATATGATGATAAATATAGAATCCCAGAGGTTTGCCACTCTTCAGGAGTAAAAAAGTTATCTTAACCGAAAGAAAACTTGACCTTTGAGGTAATTGCAAAATTATCCCTGTTCCTGTCATGCCCGACTTAGAAACTCTCGATTTCCGAAGGAAATCATAGAGTTTCTTGATCGGGTATCTTCTCAACGTTCATTGCTCTTGAGGTAAGATCCCCGACGAAGAAGTTCTAAGATTTTCGTTGAAAATCAAGAACTTACAGCTCGGGGATGACAAACGTTGGGCAGCCAGGATACAAGTGTCCGGCGCTAAGACCCCTTAAAATCTATTGTTGTCTTAATTTAAGGAGTGTGTTTTAGTCTAGGCCGTCGGAGCGTAGCGCAGTCTGGTAGCGCACCACGCTGGGGGTGTGGGGGTCGTGGGTTCAAATCCCGCCGCTCCGACCATTTTATGATCGTCCGAACCGGACACGAGACTCGAGAGACAACGCACCCGAAGCTTGAAAGACGAAGAGTATTATGACATCTCAGCTGTCCCTTCTCTACACCACATTTCCTCATGAAGAAGAAGCCCTTAAGGTTACCAAAGAGCTTTTGGAAAGACGCCTTATTGCCTGCGCTAATATTTTAGGGCCTATCAAATCTTTGTATTTTTGGGAGGGAAAATTAGAAGAAAGCCAAGAAGTCGCTGCTCTTTTTAAAACAACTTCCGATAAGGCTCAGGAGTTAATTCACGTTCTCCAAGAGCTCCATTCCTATGACACCCCTGCAATTCTTGAAATCCCTGTAGGGAAAGGGGCTCTTCCCTTTTGCGAGTGGGCCCACAAAGAAGTACGGTAATATAATACCGCTCGCTTTTTATAAGAAAAAGCTTGACAGGAGAGGGGTATAAAGTTTAATTACGTCCTATCATTGCTCTTAAATACGGAAAATTAGAACATGAAAACCTATTCAATGAAAGCCAGTGAGATCGATAAAAAGTGGCATGTTATTGATGCGACAGATCTTGTGTTAGGACGGTTATCTTCCATCGTTGCTAAGTATCTGCGCGGAAAGCACAAGCCAACCTTTACGCCTCACATGGATTGCGGTGATTATATTATTGTGGTTAACGCCGAAAAAGTACGCCTTACAGGAAATAAGCTCAAGGACCGGAAGTTTTACTGGCATACGGGCCATCCTGGGGGGATTAAAGAGAGAACCATGAGCCAGCTTTTAGAAGGAAAATACCCAGAAAGGGTTCTTTATAAAGCTGTGGAGCGTATGATTACGCGCGGTCCCTTGGGACGTCAACAAATGACCGGCTTAAAAATTTATGCGGGTCCTGCTCATCCCCACGAAGCGCAAAGCCCACAAGCCTTAGATGTGGCCTCAATGAACCCTAAAAATAAAAGGAGCGACTGATCATGGCGAAAGTCAGTCTTGATACATTAAAGTCCGCATTTTCCGAGCAACCCCTTGGACAAGAAATAGAAAAGCCTCTTCCTGAGCCAAAGATTGATGCTCAAGGACGGGCTTATGCGACAGGCAAACGGAAAAATGCCATTGCCCGTGTCTGGATTAAACCCGGGACCGGCAAAACAATGGTTAACGGTCGTGAAATCAAGGTTTATTTTGCACGCCCTGTTTTGCGCATGCTTTTAAATCAACCCTTTGAGGTTGTGAATCGCCAAGAACAATATGATGTGGTGTGTACAGTGACCGGTGGTGGCCTTTCAGGACAAGCGGGTGCCGTTCGTCATGGAATTAGCAAGGCCTTGACATATTACGAACCTGGATTGCGCCCTCTTCTGAAGAAAGAAGGCTTCATGACCCGCGATGCCCGTATTGTTGAAAGAAAGAAATACGGCCATAAGAAAGCCCGTCGAAGCTTCCAATTCTCTAAGCGTTAATTTTATTTTCATTACCATCTATAATTTTGCCCTGGTTTTAGCCAGGGCATTTTTTTTCAATATCCTTAAACTATAGTTAACTTCCTATATATTGACACTATCTCCCTGCCATCCTTCATTTCTTTATGCGATATTTTATATCTCTCTAAAAAATATCGTGGCCTCTATGAGAGCAGGGAGGCAAGTTCGGAAGGGAGAGAGAGAGAGAGAGAGAGAGAGAGAGAGAGAGAGAGAGAGAGAGTACGGCCGCGCTGAGAAAGGAATAAGAGGTATGAGAGGAATTAAAGCGATAAACAAGCTTAACACCGGACAAATTTTCTATCGTGTCTGTCCTCCTTGTCATCCCGCTCTCTGAAAAGTTCTTGCCCCCGCCTTGACGGGGGCTTTAGAACTTCTTCGTCGGGGATCTTCTCGAAGCAATGAGATGTTTCAATAAGATCCCTCCTCGCGAAGGCGAGGATCTAGCAATGCTAATGTTTTCCTTCAGAAAACAAAGCATTTCTAACTCGGGGATGACAAAGGTTGAGAGGTTTGGAAATAAATAAACCTACTCTTCTAAATTGAGCAGAGCCACATTCCCGCCGCTGGCGGTGATGTTATAAGAAAAGCTCCGCTCCACAGCAAAACGGGGCAGATAATAAGGGCCGCCGGCCTTGGGTCCCGTACCGGACAATCCTTCGCCCCCAAAGGGTTGAACGCCCACAACGGCTCCAATCATATTACGATTCACATACAGATTCCCCGCATGGCTCACATCACGAACTTTACGAATTGTGGATTCAAGGCGGGTTTGAAGACCCATGGTGAGGCCGTACCCACTTTGATTAATAGATTTGACCACAGCCTCTAAATCTTGAGCTTTAAAAGAGGCCACATGAAGAACTGGACCAAAGACTTCCTTCTTCACATCTTCCATGCCCTTAACTTCAATAAGGGTCGGAGCCACGAATGACCCCTCTAAATCAGGAAGAGACGTCCGTGCAAGAGGAGAACAAGCCGCAACATAAGCTTCTATCTCATCGCGGGAGGTCGTATCAATCACAGGGCCCACATCGGTTGAAAGCCATTCCGGGGCCCCTACTTCAAGAGCTTCCATGGCTTCTTTTAGCATCTGAACTGTTTGAGGATAAATATCTTCTTGAATAAAAAGAACACGCAGACAAGAACACCGCTGTCCCGCGCTTTGAAACGCAGAAGCCATGACATCGTCCACAACTTGCTCAATGAGAGCAGAAGAATCCACAATCATGGCGTTCAATCCCCCCGTCTCTGCAATAAAGGGGACAAGAGGCCCTCCTCGCTCTGTAAGAATCTTTTGAATATGCTGCGCTGTTGCGGTGGAACCTGTAAATACCACCCCATTTACTCTTAAGTCCGCTAAAAGAGGCGTTCCAAGAGTCCCTCCACGCCCCGGGAGGAAATGGAGGACGTCTCGAGGAACGCCTGCGTCATGCAACACTTCAATGGCATGGTACGCAATGAGAGGCGTGTGAGATGCCGGTTTTGCAATAACTGCATTTCCTGCTGCAAGGGCTGCTGTGACTTGTCCCATAAAAATAGCAAGGGGAAAGTTCCACGGGCTAATGCACACAAAAATACCGCGCCCTCTGAGGAGCAACTCATCCCTTTCGCCCGTTGGCCCCTGCAAAGCTTGAGGAAATCCAAAATGCTTAAGAGCTTCTGCTGCATAATACCGACAAAAATCCACGGCTTCACGGAGCTCCGCCACCGCATCGGGAAGGGTTTTTTTTCCTTCTTGAAGCAAAAGTCCTAAAAACAGCCCTTTTCGTTCTTCTAAAAGAGTTGCCGCTTTATTTAAGATATCCGCCCGTCTATCAGCCGGCGTTAAGTCCCATGCTTCCAAATGACGTGAGGCTGCTTGGAAAGCGGCCTCTAAATCTTTAAGAGTGGCTTCCTTTTGCTTTCCACGGGCATTTTCAGCCTTTGCGATAGCCTCTTTTAACTCAATCACCGTTTTTTTGTCGCTTAAATCATATCCTTGTGAATTCAGGCGCACATTTCCATACAAATCTTTTGGCAAAGGAATTTTGGGATGGGCCCCAGGAGCATGCGTCTCAAAAAAGGCCCAGGGATCTCCTAAAATGTCCTCAAAAGGGAGACCCTTGTCATAGACTTTATGCACAAAAGAAGAGTTTGCGCCATTTTCTAGCAAACGACGCACTAAGTAAGGAAGTAAATCCTGATCTTTCCCCACAGGGGCATAAACACGACAAGCCACCGGTTGAGTCGCTCTCACAGCCTTATAAAGCTCTTCTCCCATCCCCTGAAGACGTTGAAACTCTATGTCCTTTCGGCCCTTCGCCATCTCAACAATGGCAGCTACTGTATAAGCATTATGAGTGGCAAATTGTGGGTATAGCAGGCCTTGCGCTTTTAAAAGCTTTTGTGCACACACTAAATAAGAAAGGTCTGTTGTGGCTTTACGCGTAAAGACAGGATAAGAAGGATATCCTCCTGTTTGAGCAATCTTAATTTCTGTATCCCAATACGCTCCTTTGACAAGGCGCACCATAAGAGGGCGCTGTGTCGTGCGAGCCAAGGTTTCTGCCCAATCAATAATAGCAGGGGCTCGTTTTTGATAAGCCTGCACAGCAAGTCCCAACCCATCCCATTCTTTTAATTCATCCACTTGAGAAACAGCTTCAATTAAATCGAGAGAGAGCTCCAAACGAGACGCTTCTTCTGCATCAATAGTCAAGGTAATGCCTGCATCCCGCGCCAAAACACAGAGTTCTATTAAATGAGGCAACAACTCATTCATCACATCCTGTTGATGCGCAAAAGTGTAGTGCGGGTGAAGCGCAGAAAGCTTGATAGAAATACTATCCCTTTCAAAAGAAGAGAGGACTGAGCCTTTTTTCTCCCCTAAGATGTCAATAGCATGACGATAGGCAGCCATATAATCATTAGCGGCCGAGAAGGTTCGTGCTCCCTCCCCCAGCATATCAAAGGAAAAACGATCCTGGGGAGTTTTAAGACGGCGCTTACAGGCTTCTTCTATGGTTCTCCCTAGAATAAACTCCCGTGCCAAAAAGTGCATAAAAACTTTAAAGCCCTTAAGGTTGAGGGGTTGGGCAAGAAATCCCCAAGATTTACTTTGTATAAAATTGACAAAATCAAGTCCCCACCTTGATAATCCAACCAGAGATGTTTTCGCCCCTTTCTCGCTACGCCATTTGTGTCCAGAAAGCTTATCTTTTAAAAGAAGAGTTGCCGTATAAGAATCAGGAATACGAAGAAAAGCTTCGGAGAGGGCCATTAACGACCTCCCCTCTTGATGAGTTAAGGGAAAGTCTTGCAAAAATCTTTGAATATTAAACGTCGAAAGGGGCATTTCACGAACAGCCTTGATCCATGCTGTTGCTTGCGTAGATATCTCTGAACGCTGCGAGCTGAGAGCCGTCAATTCCTGGAGCATCGCTTCAACAAGACTTTTCTCGTCTTGATCAACGAGCGCCTCAAAAAGAGGACGTCGATGCAAATTATCGTTTACAATCATAGGATGTGTATGCCTTTTTCTTGCGATTCTACGCAATTTGGCGCGGCAAAGGAACCCTTTTTAAATTTGATTCAATTTGAAGATCGGAAGGAAGGCTTGATTGAGCGCCATTATTTAAGCACGCCAACCCACTTGCTGTGGAGGCGCGTCGCAAGGCAAGGGAAAAGTCCATCCCCGCATCTAAGCTCGCTGCCAAAACACCTGTAAAAGCATCTCCCGCTGCCGTTGTATCGATGGCATCAATGTCCATTGCCTTAACTTCCCAGGTTCCTGCAGATGAACAAGCGATCGCTCCCTGTTTTCCTAACGTCACAACACACATAATCCCAAAATTTGCCGCAATGCGCCGGGCAGCCACCGTTGGTGAAATGACATCAAATCCCAAGTGAAGAGCAAGAAGGGTCGCTTCAACTTGGTTTACGATCAAAACGTCCAGACTTTGCAGGATAGGGTGAGGAACATTGTGAGCAGGAGCAAGGTTTAAAAGAATCCGCGCTCCAAATTTTTTTGCTCTGCGAATAAGTTGCCAATTCTCTTCAACGGGGGTTTCCATCTGCAAAAGAAGGGTTGTGTCCTTTGACAAAAGGAAGGCAGGAATGTCCGCTTCTCGTGTCGCAAGGTTAGCTCCACTTGCAACGGCAATCATATTTTCCCCTTGAGCATCTACACAAATTGTTGCACACCCTGTGGACGCCTCTTTGCATGTTGTAACGCCCGTCAAGTCTACGGTTGATTTTTTTAAAGAGTCCAAAACAAGACGGCCAAACTCATCATCACCCACTTTGCCAAATAGCTTTACAGAAGCGCCAGCCTTCGCTGCAGCAACGGCTTGGTTGGCCCCTTTTCCTCCAGCTATCATTTGATAACTTGGACAAAGAACCGTCTCACCAGGATGCGGCATCTTTTCAACCCTCATCACCATATCCATGTTTAAAGAGCCAAAGACAACAAGCATGGGATTTACCTTCTCAAATGATTTTTCATGGATAAGATATAAGTTAATCACCGCACCTGATGCAAGGACTTCAATTTTTTCTCTTGTCACCGTACAAATTTTATTTTTCGGTAATTTTTACCCCCTCGAGTTATCCCCTGCTGTAGCGGGGATGACACTGAATGGTTGATAAACAAAAGCTGTTGGGTGGTGAGACTATCCTCAATTTTTTCTAGACAAAAGCTCAAAAATCATATTTCATAGATAAACTTATCGTAAAATTTGAAAGGGTATTGGATGAGGACTTTAAAAGGATCCGCAACTGGCCTTGTGTGGCTTTTTATATTTTTGTGTACAATAATAACCTCTTCTGCGTGGGGGGCAAAGAGTGCTTCAATTGTTATTTGCGCAGAAACAGGCAAAGTCTATAGTTCTTCCAATCCCGATGTGATCACCCATCCTGCCTCGCTCACTAAAATGATGACCCTATACCTCACATTTCAAGCTTTACGTGAGGGAAAATTTAAAATGGATCAAAAAATTCCTGTTTCCAAACATGCAACAAAACAAGAACCTTCTAATTTGTGGTTGAAACAGGGAACATCCATAACTGTTCGCCAAGCCATTCTTGGACTTGTTACAAAATCTGCCAATGATGCTGCTGTTGTCTTAGCAGAAGCCTTGGGAAAAGGATCAGAGCCGCACTTCGCAAAGCTGATGACTCAAAAAGCTCGTAACTTAGGCATGGCAAAAACAATTTTTAAAAATGCCTCCGGCCTCCCTAATAAACAACAAATTACAACGGCTCGCGATATGGCCACTCTTTCCCGGGCTCTTTATTTACATTTTCCAGAATATTTTAAGTTTTTTAAAGAAAAAGAATTTGCCTTCAAAGGCACAGTCCACAAAAACCACAATCACCTTTTGGGGAAAGTTAAGGGCGTTGATGGTATTAAAACGGGTTTTACCTGCGCGTCAGGTTTTAACTTAGCAGCATCCATGGTGCGCGATAATCGTCGGATTATTGCAGTTGTTTTGGGAGGAGAGTCTATCAAAGCACGGGACAAAAAAATGACGCATCTCCTTGAAGCAACTCATGCAAGCCTTCAAGGACAGCCTCTTCCTCAAAAGAAAGGAAAATATGCCTCTATTGGAGATCTCATCCATACCATCGACACGTCATCACAACAAACTCAGCAAGCTGTTTACTTATCACAAACTGGAGACGTCAAATCTCTTGATGTTGCCTATAATTCCTTAGATGCCCTCTTTAACGATATTGCCCCCCCTCAAAATAAGACCAAACCAAAAGTCAATAAGAATAAGAATAAGAAAAAAAAGAAAAAGAGAGCATAGACCTCATTCACATATAAACAAAAGATAAACTATGAAAAAACAATCTATTAGGCTTGCTGTTGCTTTTATGCTTGGAGGCTCTTTCGGAGCTGAGGCAATACCCAAAAACATCATTATTATTCGCCACGCTAATAAAATTCCTGGAGAGAGCCATCTTGATCTCGAGGGATATGAACGAGCAGCTGCTCTTCCTTATTATTTTGCCAAAACGCCGCTCTATAATGCCCCTCCCATAACGCATATCTTTGCAGCAGGGCTAAGCGACCTTGACAAACCTAATGAGAGCATACGGCCCATTGAAACGTGCACGCCCACAGCAGATTACCTTAAGCTTCCTCTCAATATTGACTTTAAACACACTCAAAACAAGGAACTCGCGCAAGAGATCCTCACCAACCCAAAATATAATGACTCAACGGTGCTCGTGTGTTGGGAGCACTGGAACATCCGCCCTCTTGAAATTGCTTTAGGCGCTGAAGATTTAGGTCATTGGCAAGAGGACGTCTTTGACCAGGTTTATTTCTTAACTTATGAACCAGGAAATCTTAAACCTAAAGTTCAAGTCATCTTACAAAAATTAATGTTTGGAGATAGGCCAACATTCGACTCTCCCGAGCTCCCCCTTCCTCATAAAGAAGATGAATAAGCTTTCTCTTTTTTAAGGGTTTATTAACCTTTCTTAACTAAGGATAAGAAATTAACATTTAATAGGAAAGAATTAATAATGATTGCTTCGCTTTGGCGCTCATGTTGGTTGACATTAGGTATCTTTTTAGGAACGTTTGGTCTCTTACAAAAGGGGCAGTGCCACCCTAATAATTGTGCAGTCTATGTGGCTCAGTATGAAAAGCACCATGGAATTCCCAGAGCTCTTTTACAAGCCATTTCAAAAGTCGAATCAGGACGCAAAGATACAACGGGTCATCTCGTCGCCTGGCCTTGGACTGTGAATGCTGAAGGAAAAGGGTATCATTTCCCCACAAAAGAGGCAGCAATCACAGCTGTCCGCAATCTGCAATCAAAAGGTATTAAAAGCATTGATGTGGGGTGCATGCAAATCAATCTTTACTATCATCCTTATGCCTTTAAAAGCTTAAATGATGCTTTCGATCCTGCAAAAAATGTAGAGTATGCGGCTTTGTTTTTGACCCGCTTAAAAAGCGAGCATGCATCTTGGGATAAGGCTGTTTCTCGTTACCATTCGGCAAATCCTGTTCATCACATTCCTTACCGAAAGAACGTGATCGCCGTCTGGCTTCAGGAGAGAAAAAACAGAAATATTCAATTGGCTTCTGGAGCTTTTGAGAATGCCCGCCCGTCTTCTCCAAAAGTTAATCGTCTTCGTCGCTTAGCAACAGTGCGTAAGGCAAAGTTAGATACTGTAAATACTGACTTTTCCACCCCTTCGACAACAAAAGCCGTAGTCCGAAAAATCACAGGCACCTCTCGACACCTTAAGCGTCTTGCAAGAACAACGACGACGCGGAGACGGTTGTAATCACCTCCCTCCTTTCCTCATTCGAGCGCTCATAGCTCAAGTGAATAGAGCCTTTCAAGAGTCAAATATTTTTATTGCAATTATTTAAAAACTATTCTATATAAATTGTTGTTGATTTATTTAATATTTCTTTAACTTTTTAATTGTTATGTTGTTGCAGGAAAAATTGTTATGAATCTTGGATTAAAAATACTACTTAGCCTAAAATTAGCGGTTTATTTGTTGTCTTGTCCTTTAATGGCAATGAACGATAAAGAAGACCCAAAGACCTCTATTAAACGTAAACAGTTTTATCCCAAGCCACTAACTGCAAACCCACGCCCCTTAGAAGCCCCTAAACCTTTAGAACAAAATTACGCTGCCCCTCCCTCCCCTGTTCAAGCCGCGGCTGGAGTAGACCATCAAAAAGAGCGTAAAAAGAAGCTAAAAAAGTATGAGAAAGCGGGTGCACTTCAACACAACTGCGTCATCCTTTAAGTATGAAGACATAGGAGTTGCAGCTGTGCAAACGTTCGCCAGCCCTTGGAATCCCATTCAAGAGCAGGGATACTCGTCAACACAAGCGTCCATCTTTCTTGGCTTCTCTGAAGACGCTTGCTCAGAATGCAATATACTCGCATTTCCTTTATCAATATGCAGGGAAGCACTCGGATGAGCCGCATTGGATGCGAGTGCGCTCACAAGAGATCCCTGGAAACTCATAAAAGACAACACAAAAGAAGAAAAAACAAACGTTCTATTCATTAGCTGCTCCTATATATTAAAAATTAATACACATTTAAATTATAAATAAAAATAATTAAAATATTTTTAATAAAAAGAAAAATCATAAGCACAATTAAAACAAAGAATATCTTTTTGTTTCTCCTTGCACCTCCGAATGGGGATCTCCACTTTCCCCTTGCAGTTTTGAGGAAATTCGACTAAGAGTAGCAATATTTAGCGTTCAATCCTAAGATGAACGCGGTGGGCCTTTCAAAGAGTGCCCCGCATGATTACCCCACGCGCCCGTAGCTCAATTGGATAGAGCATCTGACTACGGATCAGAAGGCTAGGAGTTCGAATCTCTTCGGGCGCACCAGGGAAATCAAAGTTTTTGAGAACAACGAAAAATCAAAAAAATTGCCTCCAGAGTATCACCCCTGTTTAGCTAGCCTGAGATATTTGGCATAGTCCTGTATTCACCAGTGTCATAACCACCTTATTGTAATCAGGATTAGAGCCAAGAGCTATGGTGGAGGGAGCAGGATTCGAACCTGCGTAGACGTACGTCGGCAGATTTACAGTCTGCTGCCTTTGACCGCTCGGCCATCCCTCCAATTTTTGCTGCGCCCCTGTCTTTGATAAATGACACCTCTAAAGAGATTTATCTATCAAATTGTGAGTGGCGAAGGGCTCATACATAGCTGATTTTTTGTCCCCCTTGCAACCTTAAATTTTTGTTATACCATTAATATGTAGTCCCGAACTTGTTTCGGGATCTCGTGCTAATAAGATCCTGAAATAAATTCAGGATGACAAATGGGGTTACTTCGCTCCTAAAAGCTCAACTTCAAACTCGAGGGTTGCATTGGGAGGAATAGCCCCCGGCACACCCCGTGCTCCATAAGCAAGCTTTGCCGGAATAACCAACACACGCCGTCCTCCGATCTTCATCGTTGCAACCCCTTCATCCCAGCCCGGAATGACCTGTTGTGCACCTAAACGAAACTCGAAAGGTTCGTTGCGATCGACGGAGCTATCAAACTTTGTTCCATCTTCAAGCCATCCTGTGTAATGAACAGAAACGGTTTCGCCTTTTTTGGGAGATGCCCCCTTTCCTACAGTCATGTCCGAATAAACAAGACCAGAGGGAGTTGTAATGCTGTTGGCGTGTTTTGCAGGATCATTACACGCAGACGCAGAGCTAGAAAGAGCGACGAGCCCTGCTGTAAAAATTGATTTTATCACACATTATCCTTTCTTTGCGTTATGTGTTACGTTTAAGTTGCGCTTCAATCTCTTGGATCAAACGATTCAGATCCTCTTCTGAAAGATCAGTTAAAGAGAAGGTCTTCTTTTTAGACGTCGAAAAAAGACCGCGCTCCCGTCCGAGTAATTCCTTAGCCCTGAGGGCAGCTGTAAAATTTCCTTTTTCCATGGCCGCGCTATAGACCCCTTCGATATCCTTTAGGATATTTGTCGAAGAAATTTCTTTTATCATAAAATCCTCCCTTTAATCTATTTTTATTTTCTCATATAGCTTTATAAAGTTCAAATTTTTCGATTGGCCATTTGGGCCTTTAAGGTCACGGGAGGGAATGTTGTCTTATAAGAGTAAATTGCAAAATCTCCTCTCCCTTGTCATCTTTGGACTAGAAAAGCTTTGTTTTTCAAAGAAAAACATTAGATTTTCTTGGCCCGAGGATCTCTCCTTCAACCGAAAAGATCCTCGGGTCAAGAAGTGCTGGGATTTGCTACGCAAATCAAGCACTTCTAGCCCAAGGATGACAAAGGGGGGTGAATTTTTCAACTTGCTCCATAGATTATTCTTTTTAATCTGTTACTGTGGCCGCCCCTCTCGCCTCGGCAAAACTTTCAGTATCGCCTGGCTCGCGGGGATGACACTCGAAGGGGCCCTCTCCTCCCCTGCTCTTGCTGAGATTCGCATCGAAAGCCCTTGGGTGCGCGCGTCAACAGGACCCAATGCAGCTTTGTTTATGACCCTTGTGAATACGGGAGAAACCCCTGAAAAACTTACAAGCGCCCACATTGACGCGTGTGCTCACACTGAACTCCACACTCACGTGGAAGAAAACGGCATTTTTCGCATGCGGGAGGTGGATTTTATTGACATCCCTGCAGGAGGGTCTACGGACTTAAAGCCCGGCGGACATCATGTGATGTTGATGAAAATTCATGCGCCTCTCCAGGAAGGAGACGAAATTCCTGTTACGCTTTCCTTTGAAAAGAGTGATGCCGTCACTCTCATAGCGCCCGTGAAAGGGATGGGGGGCGGATGCTGTCATAAGAGGTGATCTGAATCGTTGAGTGCCCATTCAAATTTCTTGCCTTTTTTCCTCTCTTTCTGACATATTAAGATCTGAATTCAGGTTTGAGGTTTTTTGTCATCCCCGAGCTAGGAATTCTTTGTTTTTCAAGAAAAACATTAGAATTCCTTCATCGGGGATCTCATCGAAAAACCCGCTTACTCATCCAAGATCCCCGACGAAGAAGTTCTAAGCCCCCGATCAAGTCGGGGGCAAGAACTTCTAGCTCGGGGGTGACAAGGAAAGAGGAAAGAACAATAACTATGAATGCAGCTTCTAAACACCATCTCAACCTAAGGATCACAGGTGCAACTTCAGGGTAAATTTTTAGACACACTCCGTTCCCGCCTGTCCCTTACTGAAATCATTGGGGCAAAGGTTAAGCTCACCCGCAAAGGGCGGGAATTTACTGGCTTGTGCCCCTTCCACCATGAAAAAACTCCCTCCTTTACGGTTAATGAGGAAAAGGAATTTTATCATTGCTTTGGCTGTGGCGCTCACGGGGATGGCATTCGTTTTTTGATGGAAGCACAAAATTATACCTTTATGGAGGCGGTGAAAGAGCTTGCAACCCGCGTCGGTCTTTCCCTCCCCCAAGATATGGCGCCCTCAGAAGCAGAGCCTCAGGAAGATTTATCCCCTCTTAAAGCAGCCCTCCAAGAAGCAAGTCTGTGGTTTCAAAAAAACCTATTCCATGCCAAAGGTACGACGGCTCTTCAGTATACGGAAAGACGACGACTTGCTCGAGACACTCTCAAAAAGTTTGGCCTTGGTTATGCGCCTGACGGACGGCATATGCTCGAGACCCACCTCAAGGACAAAGGCTTTTCCATCGATACTCTTGTCAAAGCAGGCCTCTCCACTCAAGGAGACACGGGTTCAGCCCCCTATGATAAGTTCCGCGGGCGTCTCATGTTTCCCATTCATGACGCCCGCGGAAATATCGTTGGCTTTGGGGGACGTCTTTTAGAAGCAGGAGAACCAAAGTATTTAAATTCTCCTGAAACCCCTCTCTTTTCAAAGGGAAAACTTCTCTATGGATACACTCATGCCAAAGAAAAGAAGGCGTCTGACCCTCTTCTGATTGTGGAGGGATATATGGATGTAATTTCTCTTCAACAGGCGGGCTTTAAGGGAGCCGTCGCCCCTTTAGGCACGGCCCTCACCGAAGATCAAATCCTTCTCGCGTGGCGCCTCGCTCCTGAACCTATCCTCTGCTTTGATGGGGATGGGGCTGGCCTTAAGGCCGCAGCACGCGCTGCAGAACGGGTTCTGCCTCTTTTAAAGCCAGGGCATTCCTTGCGTTTTGTTTTTCTCCCCCAAGGAGAAGACCCAGATAGTTTGGTTCAAAAAGAGTCTCTTTTTAACACTCTTCTGGAAAAACCTTATTCCCTCCTTGATGCTCTGTGGCTCTTTTTAACAAACGGGAAATCTTTTAAAACACCTGAGCAAAAGGCAGCTCTTCAAAAGCAATGGGCTATCTGGTGCAAAGCCATTACTCATTCAGATGTGAGAAAAAATTATCATTATGCCTTCACTGATCTTTTTTACAAAAACATTGTGGGAAAACAATCAAAATCAACCCCTATTTCTTCCTTAAAAAAGGGGAATTTAAACTTTTTATTGATTCATGAGCGTCTTCTCCTTGCAATTCTTATAAATCACCCCACATTAATAAATGAAAGGAGTGATGATCTTGCAGGTCTAGACTTTCAAGACGCGCGTCTTCATGAGGTGAAAGAAGCTATTTTACAACTTTATGGAGATGATGGCCTTGACGAAGAACCTCTGAAGGACTACCTCCTCCATAAGGGATTTGGAGATGAACTAGATGTCCTTTTATCTCCTCATCTTCTCATCCACGGCGCTTTCGCAAAGTCATCAGCGTCTTTAGACGAAGCACGGGAAGGATGGAAAGAAATTTTTAACCGTATGCAGCGCACACTTGGGAAAAATGATCTGAAACTTGCACAAGATACTTTAGCCGAGGAAATGTCAGACAAAGCTTGGCAACGACTAAAGATACTAAAAAAAAACGCACTGCTTGAGGATTAAGTTGTATTTTAAGCACTAATTATGCTTTAGTGCTCTTATTATTAAAGGATAAATCTTATGGCTACAATAGCACCTTCACTGACTGACGCACCAGATCTTGAAGAAAAAGACGTGAAAGACACCTTAGGTGAAAAGACCATCAAACGTCTTCTCGCACAAGGAAAACAACGCGGCTACATCACCTATGAAGAGCTTAATGAGGCTCTGCCAGAGGACAAGCTTAACTCTGAGCAAATCGAAGATATTATGTCTATGATTTCCGATATGGGGATCAATGTCATAGAAGACGAGGAAGCCGAACAAGAAGAAACTCCAAAAGCCATCAAGGCTGATGATGAAACTGAAGCCGAGGCTCCCGAAGAGAGTGAGGTTGGTCGAACTGATGATCCTGTCCGCCTTTATTTAAGAGAGATGGGCAGTGTGGAACTTCTTTCTCGTGAAGGCGAGATTGAGATTGCAAAGCGCATCGAAGCTGGCAGAGAAATGATGATTGGGGCCATTTGTGAAAGCCCTCTCACCATCCGTGCCATTGTCTCCTGGCGAGATGCCCTTAATCAAGACCAGATGCTCTTGCGCGATATTATTGATATTGAGTCTACCTATTCCCATGGCCCTTCTGATGAAGAAGCTGCATCTGCAGATTTTGAAGGGGAACCCCTTTTGGTTGCGACTCCTCTCATTGAAGAACCTTCAGAAGAAGACGGTGCCTTTAGTGATGAAGAGGGGGTCGGCCTCTCTATTTCCGCTATGGAAGAATCTTTACGTCCACAAGTGGTTGAGACATTTGATCAAATTGCAAAAACCTATGGACAACTCCGTAAGCTTCAAGAACAACGCTTAAAAGGTCTCCATGAAGGAAAATCTCCCTCATCATCTACGGAGAAGAAATACGAAGAGCATCGTAATCAGCTCATTCAGCTGATGGAGGGAATTCACCTCAACACCCCTCGCATTGAGCAATTGGTCGAGCAACTTTATATCCTGAACCGCAAGCTTGTTGGTCTTGAGGGCCGTCTTTTAAGGCTTACGGAATCTGCAGGGGTTAAGCGTGAAAGCTTCCTTGAGCAATATTACGGAAATGAACTTGACCCTGAGTGGTTTGCAAAACTAACCTCTCTGCCTGGCAAAGGCTGGCCAAAATTTCTCGAAAAACACAAAGATGAGGCGCAAGACATTCGCCAAGTCATTGCTGAAGTTGCTGCAGAATCAGGCCTTCCCATTTCTGAGTTTAGGCGCATCGTCAACACCGTTCAAAAAGGAGAGCGGGAATCCTCACGCGCAAAGAAAGAAATGATTGAGGCCAATCTTCGTCTCGTGATCTCCATCGCAAAAAAATATACAAACCGGGGTCTTCAATTTTTAGATCTAATTCAAGAAGGCAACATTGGGTTGATGAAAGCGGTTGATAAGTTTGAATACCGTCGCGGCTACAAGTTTTCAACCTATGCCACCTGGTGGATTCGTCAAGCCATTACGCGCTCTATTGCAGATCAAGCCCGCACCATCCGTATTCCTGTGCATATGATTGAAACTATTAACAAATTAGTAAGAACTTCTCGTCAGATGCTTCATGAAATTGGCCGAGAACCAACCCCTGAAGAGCTAGCTGAAAAACTCAAAATGCCCCTCGATAAGGTTCGTAAGGTGATGAAAATTGCAAAAGAACCAATCAGCTTAGAAACCCCCATTGGGGATGAAGAAGACGGGCATCTTGGCGATTTCATTGAGGACAAAAACGCTGTTGTCCCTGTGGATGCAGCTGTTCTCTCGAATTTAAGAGAAACCACAACACGGGTTCTCGCAAGCCTCACCCCTCGTGAAGAGCGGGTTTTGCGCATGCGCTTTGGAATTGGCATGAACACGGACCATACCTTGGAAGAAGTGGGTCAACAGTTTGCTGTCACGCGCGAGCGTATCCGCCAAATAGAAGCCAAAGCTTTGCGCAAACTCAAGCATCCTAGCCGCTCGCGGAAGTTAAGAAGCTTTTTGGATACTTAAGCTGAGTTTGGATAAGAGAGGTATGTCACTTCCTTGTCATCCTTGATTTAGAAGCTCTTGCCTCCGACTTGTTCGGAGATTTTAGAGCTTCTTAAATCGAGGATCTTCTTAAAGCACACTATTATGTTGATAGAAGATCCTCGGTGTAAGAAATACTAATGTTTTCCTTGCGGAAAACAAAGCATTTCTAAACCAAGGATGACAAGACAGAGAGATCTTCCTTAACCAAAACTCAGGTTACTTAAGAACTTCCCCCTTAGCTATGGCACAGACTCTTGCTAGCTGCTCGACGCTGCGCGTATTATCATTAGGTACCAGCTAAAACTTAGTAGTTTATGGAAGAAAAAATTTATCACCTCGGAATCAAAGCTCTTATTCAAAATAAAGCAGGAGAAATCTTGTTACTGAAAGTTAACCAAGAAAAATTCAAAAATCCAACTCCAGGAAGCTATTGGGATATTCCAGGAGGACGCGTTTTGAATGACTCTACAATAGAAGAAACTTTATCCAGAGAGATTGAAGAAGAAACCGGAATCAAAAGGTTTGATTCATTTAAGCATCTTGCAACACTCATTTCAAATATAGAAATCCCTTTGACACATGAAAAAAAAGCAGGCCTTATTTTATCTATTTATGGATGTGTCCTTTCTGATCCTATTAACATTCAATTAAGCTCAGAACATACAGATTATGCTTGGTTTTCTCCTACAGAGGCCTCAGGCATGTTATCCTACAAATATCCAAAAGAATTTACAGAAAAGGTAAACAAGCTTAACTTCTCCTCATAAAGACAAAAGGGAGGATACAGTACCATTAACATATTTTTTCGCAACAAACCCAGAAAAACCATTTTATATACCCTTGAATACGCTTTTGTTCATTTAATAGAGACTCAAGAATTTAGATCAGATTACTTCTTGCTTGGCGTTGGATGAGGAGCAGGATGCAGGGGTGGTGCCGGGGAAGGCTTAGGAGGTTGAGGGATAAGCGGCTTAGCAGGTTGAGAGGCCACTGCAGGAGCAAGCTTGGGAGGAGGAGCAACAGTGCTACTGACGGGCGAAAGGACAACCTTGCTTGCATTCTCTTCCTTTTCAGAACAGCTGTATTTTGTTGAAAAAGAAGTAGAAACCCCAACAAATGCCGGACCATCAAAGGCTTCGGTGTTTTTCTCAGCCCAGGCGATATAAAGATCAACCAAATCTTTATTGGAAGCAGTATCTGGAAAGCAGATGTCTATATAAGCTCCTTCCGTATCAACGATATTACGATAAAATTGGGCGGCGTTTGCAGCGCTAATAATAAAGCCATAGCAGAAGTTTTGGCGAGTTTCCGAGCCATCTTTGCAGGATTTTAAGAGTTCTTGATTCGTTATGCTTTCAGCCAAGAGGGGGGAGGCGCAAAAATAAGTCATAAAGGTGACGAGTAATGCTTTCATGCCTTTCCTCAGTTTAAGGCCTCAGCGCTTAATTTAACGCTTGATAAGGAAGGATAACAGCTTCTGTCCAATAAGTCAGCGCTATATGTAAATTTTCTTTGAAAGTTTCATACTCAAAGGATTTTCTGATATAGCCGCTGGCATAGTTTTTATAAGCGGTCATCACGTCTTTGCGACTTATGCTACCTGTTAGGATTATAATAGGGATATACTGCAATTCTCTGTTTTGCTTGATAGACTTCAAAAGAGAATTTCCATTAATTTTGGGCATATTGAGATCAAGAAATATAATATCGGGCATGGGAATATGAGTGATATTGGCTTTTGTTTTTATAATGTTAAAAAACTCTTCACCGTCATGGATACAATACATATTAACATTTAAATCATATTCTTCGATGGCCCGCCGGAAAAGGAATTGATCCTCAGCACTATCTTCTATGAGGAGCACATTGAGTCTAGTGAAATTTCTGCAATCGGTGATATCGCCATCTTTATCAGAAATATCGAGCGTACTTTCAAAATTAAATCCTTCAAAAAACGAATTGGGTGTCACCGAAAAAATTTTACAGAATTTATACAGCATTCCTGTTGATATTTTTGTTTGCCCTAATTCATATTTATGGATTTGTTGATGAGAAACGCCCACTTTCTCAGCAAGATCAAAAAGCGTTATAACCGCTCTTTTCCGAAAATCTCGGAGTTTGTGGCCAACATATTCATCAATTGAAATAGTTTTATCTTTTGAATGTTGAGAAAGGGAAGGGCCTTCTGAAAGGACAAGATCTTGAGTGGTTTTTTTTACTGTTGGGCTTTCTTTTGTTGTTTGAGACTGTTTATTCATCGGCTCTCCTCTGATTTGTTATTATAAACTATAAACGTTTTTTTTATATAAGAGAAGAAAAAATAAGTTTCTTTTCAGCTTCTCGAATGGAGCAAGAAGTCATTTGAAACAATAAACAAGAAGTTAGTGGGGGTGGTCTTTATGATTTAAGCGTTGTTCCTGGTGTGACCTTTAAGCAGCCCCCTCCCGCTCTGAGGATAGAATAGCTAGAATTTTTCGTCAGGGAAGTTTATTCAAACCCTATATTTCTACCATACGTTTAATTTTGAAGCGAGAGATGAGGGGTAAAAAGGTCGGGCAAGAAAACTATCTTTAAAATTAGACACTCTTATCACCCTATGATAACCTTAATTTATGAATTATTTGCCCCTCATTCTTGTAAGATCTCTTGTTTGTGTGTTCTTTCTGTTGGGCTCATCCCTCTGGGCTGCTCCTCAAAAAGTCGTAAACGTCTATGGGTGGACGCAGTCTCTTACACCAGAGGTTTTGGGACAGTTTGAAAAAGAGACAGGGATCAAGGTGAACTATGACGTCTATGATAGCCCTGAGGTGATGGAAACAAAGCTGCTGGCTGGAAATTCAGGGTATGACGTGGTGATGGTTACTGTTTGGCCGTATCTTGTGCGGCAACTTGAGGCTCATCTCTATCAGCCCCTCCAGCTTGCCCTGCTCCCTAATTGGAAAGAACAAGATCCTGCCCTTTTAAAACGTGTGGGGGACGTAGATCCCGGCAATAAATTTGCTAGCCCTTTTTTGTGGGGGACAAGTGGGTTTGCCTTTAATAAAAAGATGATTCAGGAGCGTGATCCGAACGCTCCTCTTAAAAGTTTTGCTATGCTTTTTGATCCTTCCGTCGTCTCTCGTTTTACTGACTGTGGAGTGATGTTGATCGATTCTCCCATTGATGCCATACCGGCTGTTTTAAGCTATTTACGGAAAGATCCGAACTCAGACAGTTTGGAAGACTTAAAAGAAGCCGGACAAACGCTTCTTCGGATAAGACCATTTATAAAAAAATTTCAAGCTGTCCCAAATGTAGGGGATTTAACCTCGGGGGATTATTGCCTGGTTGAAGGCTTTTCAGGAGAGTTATCACAAGCACAAAAATTAGGAAAAGAAAATGGGCTTGATATTCAATATGTTATTCCTGAAGAAGGAGGATCTTTATGGGTGGATATTTTGGCGATTCCAAAAGATGCTTCCCATGTTTCTGAAGCCCATACCTTTATTAACTTTATCTTACGTCCTGAGGTTATTGCTCAAGTGACAAATGCTATTGAAACAGCCAATAGCATCCCAAATTCTCTTTCTTTTATAGAAGAGAGCATAAGAACAAACCCTCTCGTTTTTCCTTCAAAGGAAATAATGGATAAGCTATATGTAGACAAGGCCCACCCTCCACGCTATGAACGATTACGTTTGCGTGAATGGACACGCGTGAAAATTGGACGTTAAGGTGAGGAAAAGCTTGTGCAAAAAAAGAAACGAATTGAAGTCCAGCCTTGGCAAGATACAAAAGCTAAACCTTACATCCATTTAGAAGACGTTTCTAAGGATTTCGAAGGCAATGTCGCGGTTGATGGGGTAACTCTTTCTATTTTTCAAGGTGAATTTTTTTCTCTTTTGGGGCCCTCAGGGTGTGGAAAAACAACTCTTTTGCGGATGTTGGCTGGATTTGAAATTCCAAGTCAGGGCAAGATTTATATTGATGGTGTGGATGTAACGCGAAGGCCAGCTTATGACCGGCCCGTGAATATGATGTTTCAATCCTATGCCCTTTTTCCCCACATGACTGTCGAACAAAATGTGGCTTTTGGTCTTAAACAAGAGCGCATCTCAAAAGCAGAAATAAAGGAACGCACGAAAGATAGTTTGCATCTTGTGCAGATGGAAAGATTTGCCACGCGCTACCCTAACCAGCTTTCAGGCGGCCAGTGTCAGCGCGTGGCCCTTGCGCGCAGTTTAGTCAAAAGACCAAAGCTTCTCTTGCTTGATGAGCCGTTAGCCGCCCTTGATAAAAAACTTAGGGAGCAAACTCAATTTGAACTTGTTAGCATCCAAGAGGAAGTAGGCATTACATTCATTATGGTGACTCATGACCAAGAAGAAGCCATGACAATGTCGTCTCGTCTTGGTGTTATGGAGCATGGTCGGCTGCGGCAAATTGGAACGCCAAATGAAATTTATGAATATCCTCATTCTGAATATGTGGCGGATTTTATTGGCTCCATCAATAAATTTGAAGGACATGTGATAGAAGCAGAAAAGGATCATCTCCTTGTAGAGTCAGCGGAGGCAGATTGTGAACTGTATGTAAGCCATTCTACGGATGCCCCTGTAGGCGCTTCTGTGAAGGTGGCTATTCGTCCTGAAAAGGTTATGATTGCAACCTCCCCTCCTTCACAAAAGCGCAATGCAACGAAAGGCATCGTCAAGGATATCGGATATTTAGGTGATGTCTCCATTTACCATGTCGAACTTGCCAGCGGTAAAGTTGTTCTTGCAACGCAACCTAATCTTGTGCGCCTTGCGGAAAGACCCGTCACATGGGAGGACAAGGTTTATCTTTTTTGGCGTGCTGAAAACAGCATTGTATTAACATCATGAAAAGGGTTTGGAGTAAGCTCTTAACCGTCCTCACCTCTCCCTTTATGGCGCTTGTGCTGCCGTATGGGTGGAGCCTTCTCTTTTTTCTTATTCCCTTTTTTATTGTTTTAAAAATCAGTTTTTCTGATCTAAAAATGGGCCTTCCCCCCTATGGTCCCCTTTTGGAATGGGTTGAGCAAGGGGTTTTGACCATCAGGCTTAATTTTAGCAATTACAGCTTTATTGGAACCGACTCTTTGTATCTTTTATCCTATCTTGAGTCGCTCCTTATTGCTCTTTTTGGAACGATTGGCTGTCTTTTGATTGGATATCCGATGGCTTATGGGCTGTCTAAGACGAGTCCTCGCTGGCGAACGGTTTTGCTAATGCTCGTGATCCTTCCTTTTTGGACTTCTTTTTTGCTGCGCGTATATGCCTGGATTGGTATATTAAGCCCTCATGGCTTTATTAATACATTTCTTTTGAAAGCCGGCATTATTGGCTCTCCCTTGACCCTTTTGGATACGACGTTTGCGACGGTTTTGGGAATTATTTATTGTTATCTGCCTTTCATGATTCTTCCTCTTTATGCCTCTCTTGAAAAAATTGATTTTACCCTTACAGAAGCAGCCTATGACTTAGGGGCACGTCCTTCTCAGGTCTTCCTTAAGATGATTCTCCCCCTTTCTTTTCCAGGAATAGTGTCTGGATCTATGTTGGTTCTAATCCCCAGTGTGGGTGAGTTTGTCATCCCAGAGCTTTTAGGGGGATCGCAAACCTTAATGATTGGAAAGCTCTTGTGGAATGAGTTTTTTACGAACCATGATTGGCCGGTAGCCTCATCTCTTGCTATTTTAATGCTTATTTTTCTTATCATTCCTCTTGCTATCTTTCAGCAGTTTCAAGAGCGTCAAGTGAGGTTTTTAGATGAAAAATAAGCTTTCGCTCTTCTTGAAAATTTTTATGGGATGTAGTTATGGGTTTTTATACCTCCCCATTTTTACACTCATTATCTTTTCCTTTAATGCGTCTCGTCAAATTACAGTATGGCAAGGCTTTTCACTGCAATGGTACGAAACCCTTCTCCAAGACACGGTTCTGATTCGATCGGCTTGGAATAGCTTACAAATTGCCACCTGTGCAGCGACGTTAGCTGTTATTCTGGGAACACTTGCCGCAACAGCTCTTGTAAGATTTGGGCGTTTCCGAGGGCGCAGTTTCTTTGGTATCCTTGCAACAGCTCCTCTTGTCATGCCGGAAGTCATCACCGGACTTTCTCTTCTCCTTCTCTTTGTCGGGTTAGAACAGACAGTTGGTTGGCCAAAAGGGCGAGGTCTTGTGACGATTATCATTGCCCATACAACACTATGTATGGCTTATGTGACCATTTTAGTAAGAGGGCGCCTAGCAGAAATGGATCTCTCGCTTGAAGAAGCTGCTCTTGATCTTGGAGCTCATCCATTAAAAGTCTTTACAGCCATTACTTTGCCTTTGATTTCGCCAGCCCTTATTTCTGGGTGGCTACTTGCTTTTGCCCTTTCTTTAGATGATCTTGTGTTGGCAAGCTTTGTGGCGGGGCCAGGATCATCCACGCTTCCAATGGTGATTTTTTCGAGCATTCGCTTTGGGATAAGCCCTAAAATCAACGCCTTGGCCACCCTTATTATCACAGGGGTGGGCATAAGTGTGTTGCTTGCAGGATGGCTCATGCATCGGAAGAGGTATTAGAAAATAGCGTTAGTCCCTTGACTTAAGGCTAAGGGTCATGTATCTCAAAAACACTTCCTTTGCGGGGGTGTAGCTCAGTTGGTTAGAGCGCCGGCCTGTCACGCCGGAGGTCGCGGGTTCGAGTCCCGTCACTCCCGCCACCATTTGATGAGATAGGTGGGTTTTATGATACTTCTCCCAGCTATCATCCCCCGCCTTCTCGGGGGCAGGCTCTTTTAATTTTGTTCACGGATCCTAAACTCTCTCGTGTAAAATTAGATAGCTAACGTTATTGCAATGACGCAAGATATAAAGAAAACCCTTAGGCACAAGCCGAGGATTTTATATTTTCACAATATAAAAATTTTTAAGTAACGTAAAATTTCTCAATTGGCCATTTTAAAAAAATTATTTATTAAACAAAAAAATTTATGTAAAATCATAAATATAAAATCTTAGAAGTATATCTTGACCTCATTATGCTCAATTAGGGGTGAAAATACTTCATTCACTTTCCATAAATGTCATTTCCTGCTGTGGCGGGAATCCAGGAATAAATTAACGTCATCCCGAACCTTTAGTCCCGGGCTTGACCCGAGACCAGGACTAAAGGTTCAGCATGACAGCACAGTTATTTTATGATTGGTATAAACTTCAAGAACAAGGAGTGCATATCTCCTGCCATCCTCCATTTATTTTTACGATATTTTATCTCTCTTTAAAAAACACCGTACTTTCTATTGAGGATGAGGGAGATGAATGAGAAATTAAATGAGAAACGAAGGACAGGACGCGGGATGAGGGAGAACTTTTGCAACATCTTCTCAATAATTAAAAAATGCATCTCGGCTAGCATTATAAAACTTCCACTCACCTCCCACGTTGACGAAGCCACAGAAGAAGACTAAATTAGCCTCAAAGAAAATTGCAAAATTATTTCCGGATTTGTTATCCCCGACCGATCATTGTCATGCTGAACTCGTTTCAGCATCTCCTTGTCAAAGAGATCCCGAAATAAGTTCGGGATGACAGCCGGCGGGAATGACGAGATGGAATAAATTTTGCAATGTGCTTCTCATATTACAATAATAAGGACTAGCCATGAGCTCCCTTGAACAAAAGAGGCCGCTGTCTCCTCATCTTCAGGTTTATAAAATCCAAATAACGTCTTTACTTTCCATTCTTCATCGCGGGACAGGAATTCTCCTCTTCATGGGATCGATTCTTTGGGCTGTGTGGTTTGTGGCCCTTGCGACAGGGCCTCAAAGCTATGGGAAACTGCAAGCTCTCTTTCTGCATCCCTTAGGCCTTCTTTTTCTGATGGGATGGGCTTTTTCTTTCTTTTATCATTTGTGTAACGGGCTACGTCACTTAATGTGGGACTTAGGCTATGGCTATGATATGCCCACCGTCCGCTTTACAGGATGGGCAGTTGTGGTAAGTTCCTTTGCCTTAACGGTTATGGCTGGAATTATAGGATTCATGTTGATAAGGATTTGGGCATGAAACGGGAAACAGATCTTCATCGGGCAAAAGGCTTGGGGTCTGCGAAAAAAGGCGTCGGTCATTGGATTGCCCAGCGGGTGACGGCGGTGGCGCTTATCCCCCTTGGAATTTGGTTTGTGGGAGCCTTTCTTCTGTTGATTTTTGCTCCCTTTGACCAAGCGCGTCTTTGGCTCTCGTCTATTTGGGTTGTGACCGCTACGATTCTGTTTGTTGTGGCCCTCTTTTATCATGGGTGTTTAGGAATGCAGATGATTTGGGAGGACTATATCCCTCATGAGGGCACCAGATGGGGAGTGGTTTTGGCAACAAAATTTTTGGGCATCTGCCTGTCTCTTCTTAGCATTATCTCTATCTTGAAAGTATATTTAAGCGCATGACAAAGGCCTACAAAATTATAGACCACACCTATGATGTGGTGGTGGTGGGAGCCGGAGGAGCGGGGCTAAGAGCGGCCCTTGGCATGGCATCTCTGGGGCTTAATACGGCGTGCATTACAAAAGTTTTTCCGACGCGAAGCCATACGGTTGCAGCGCAAGGAGGGGTGAGTGCGGCTCTTGGCAACATGGGGGATGGGGATAATTGGCGCTTTCACATGTATGACACGGTTAAAGGCTCTGATTGGCTTGGGGATCAAGATGCCATTGAATACATGTGTCGCAATGCGATTCCAGCAGTTATCGAGCTAGAACATCTGGGAGTGCCTTTCTCTCGCACGGAAGAAGGAACCATTTATCAACGCCCTTTCGGAGGTCATACCCTTGACCATGGAAAATCCATGGCCAAAAGAGCCTGTGCGGCTGCGGATCGAACGGGACATGCTATTTTACAGACCCTTTACCAGCAATCTCTCAAGCATAAGGCTCAGTTTTTTATTGAATGCTTTGCCCTTGATCTTATCATGGATGAAGAAGGGATCTGTCGGGGAGTGATGGCCTGGAATCTAGAAGATGGGACATTGCACCGTTTTGCGGCCCATATAGTTGTTCTAGCGACAGGAGGATATGGGCGAGCTTATTTCTCTTGCACCTCTGCCCATACGTGTACAGGTGATGGTAATGCCATGATTCTGAGGGCAGGCCTTCCTTTACAAGACATGGAATTTGTTCAATTTCATCCGACAGGACTTTATGGAGCAGGATGTCTTATCTCCGAAGGCGCGCGTGGAGAGGGGGCTTACTTAATGAATAGTGAGGGGGAGCGTTTTATGGAGCGCTATGCGCCCACAGCCAAAGATCTTGCCTCTCGTGATGTGACGAGCCGCGCCATTACGATGGAAATTAACGCAGGGCGGGGTGTTGGTCCTTTGAAGGATCATATGCATCTTCATCTCGAACACCTTGATCCAGCGATTCTTCAAGAAAAACTTCCTGGAATCGTAGAACTTGCAAAGGTTTTTACAGGTGTTGATGCGTCTAAAGACCCTATCCCTGTGATTCCCACAGTTCATTATAATATGGGAGGGATTCCCACGAATCACCTTGGGGAAGTGCTGAATCCCACAGCGCAAAATCCCGAACAGGTTGTGCCAGGATTGATGGCCATTGGAGAAACTGCGTGTGTATCTGTTCATGGAGCAAATCGTTTGGGAGCCAATTCCCTTCTGGATCTCATTGTCTTCGGACGGGCAGCCGCCATTCGCGCCAAAGAAGTTATCTCGAAGGAAAAGAGTGTCAAACCTTTACGGCCTCAAGAGGGGGAGGAAATCTTGGCTCATTTTGATGGGGTACGATATGCAAAGGGCTCCTTAAAAACAGCTGATATTCGTCTCACTCTTCAGCGGACGATGCAGACCCATTGCGCTGTCTTCCGGACCGATGAGATTTTAAGGGAAGGCATTGAAAAGATTAAAAACATTGCCACATCTTACAAGGATATCCAACTTAATGACCGTTCTCTCATTTGGAACAGTGACCTTGTGGAGGCTTTAGAGCTTCAGAATCTTATCCAGCAATCTCTCGTGACCATGGAGTCAGCCCTGAACCGTACAGAAAGCCGAGGGGCCCATGCACGGGACGATTATCCTGAGCGCGATGATACTCACTGGATGAAACATACGGTGGCGTCTCTTCAAGGCCACAAGGTGTCCTTCACCTATCGTCCCGTGCATCTTTATACCATGACTCCTGAGGTGGATGTGATTCCTCCTCAGAAACGTGTTTATTAGGGGAAAAATTTTCTTTTTGTAAAGTCATATAAGTGACGTTGTGAACCGCCCTAAAAGATTTATTTTATGAAAACTTTTTACAAATTTCTATTTCTTATTTTTTTGATAGGGTCTTCCACGACTTTAAAGGGATTTGACGATGAGGAGGCTGCAGCTGCTGGATTTACTCATACTGCCCTAGCTGAAGCAGACTCTTCTTCCCCTCGCCGAGTCCAGGCAACACCTGCCTTTAAAACACCAGACCAATTCTTATCTTACCACCAAGCGACAGTGTTAAGAAAAGAAGCATTTGAGGAGGTTGTTGGTATAGAAACTGTTGCGCAGTGGGATATCAACTGGGCAGCTCTTGGAAGAAGTGATTTGTCGCCCCATGAGGCTGTGAAGCTTCAGAATATAAGCCGCTTAGCAAAAAAGGTGAAAGTCCTCGCAAGAAGGAACACAGATCCTTCTTTTCATCAGTTGCACGGACAAGTACTGCAGATAAAGGACCGTGTGGAAGATATTCACCTTGAACGTCTTGAAAGAGTGGTTAAGAAGTCTCTCTTAGATAAGTATTCAGGAGCAGAGGTCGATTTTGATATAAAAGAAGGTGGAGATCAGCTAGGGACGATAGCTTTTGTAAGACGGCCTGGAGAAGAAGCTCTCAAATTTTATGTCAAAACCCATTCTGAGGGAAAGCTTGCTGACAAAAGCTCTGCTGCAAAACGGGTGAATCCAGGAGAGCTTCTTATCTACAAGATTTTGGAAGAATTGGGGATAGGTAGTAAAACCCATTTTTGTGCCAGAAGTGCCCAAGATGTGTATATTGTCACCCTAAATGCGGCAACAGGAGGACGCTTTTTCCTTTTTGAAAATGCCAAGGAAGATGCGCAGGGACTAGGGAAAACCCTATGGGGAGAGATCTTAGGCGCTCTTCACACGTCTCCTCAAAAAAACGATGTTGTGGCTGTAGAAAATGACCTTGCTACAGATCTTACTGGTCAACATTTTGTCCAGCAAACGTCTACGTTGGATGTGCTGTCTCGTATAGGTAGATTACACGATCTCTTGAATAACTATCAGAATTTTGGGTTTTCCCAAGATCCAATGATGGGCCTTCCCCTTCCTCGTATTATTGATTTTAGAATTCCTGCCAAGGATGAGATCCTCTTGAATGATACTCATTTTCTGGGTTTCCTAGCTGGAAATGGATTGTTTAACTATGCATGGGCTCATCAAGCAATAAGATTTGGCCTTCATGATCGGTTACAAGAAAAGAGGGTAAGAACCGCACAATGGGTGGTGGGAGAAGGCCCTTTACGTGACTGCGAAGGGGCCATAGAAAGAGCTTTTAGGAGTGTCGCAAGCTATTTAGATGAAAATCAAATCATCTTTGGAGACCATTCTGGCCCACTTATGAGGGATTTAGAGATCTATCGGGACGCGTTGCTTCACAATTATAGATTCTTTAGAGAAAAGCTTGAAACATGGCATCTCGACGGTCAGGAAGCTATGTAAAGAATATCAGGTGTTAGCCAATTCTAAGGAGGGGGTCGAGATATGTTGAGTACGGCCTTGTGGATTAAGGATGAACTTATTAGTGTAGATTCACAGCATATAAATAAAGAGATTATAAATGGTTCAACTGCGTCTTCCGCCTAAGTCTCGCATCCAAAAAGGAAACACCTATTCTTCCTCCTCGCAAGGACCAGAGATGAAGCTTTTTCACGTCTATCGTTATGATCCTGAGTCAGAGGACAATCCGCGCCTTGATACCTACGAAATTAACTTGAAAGAGTGCGGCCCCATGGTCTTGGATGCGCTCATTAAAATTAAGAATGAGGTGGATACGACCCTGACTTTCCGCCGGTCATGCCGAGAAGGCATTTGTGGCTCATGCGCCATGAACATTGATGGGACCAACACCCTTGCGTGTATTAAACCTATTGACGACTGCAAGGGGGATATAAAAGTGACGCCTCTTCCCCATCTTTATGTGGTGAAAGATCTTGTGGCTGATTTAAGCTTTGCCTACGCTCAATACGCCTCCGTAAAACCTTGGCTTCAAGCGGACTCCTCCCCAGCGCCGGATAAAGAGCGTCTTCAAAGCCCGGAAGAACGAAAAAAAATAGATGGACTCTGGGAGTGCATTCTTTGTTTTTGCTGTACCACAAGTTGTCCCAGCTATTGGTGGAGCGGCGATAAATATTTAGGTCCCGCAACCTTGCTCCAATCTTATCGCTGGATTGCGGACAGTCGGGATGACGCAACAGGGGAACGCCTCGATGATCTTGAAGATCCCTTTAAACTGTATCGGTGCCACACCATCATGAATTGCACCAATACATGTCCTAAAAATCTTAATCCTGCCAAAGCCATTGGAGAAATAAAGAAGAAAATGGTCGAACGAATTGATTAGTTCCATCGATTTCTTTCTATAATTTCCAAAAGACCGTCCTCGTGATGGAGAACAACTTGTCCATTTTCCTCATAGCTCGCAAGATCCTTCGCGTCTTGCAAGGCTCGTTCTTTGGACAAATGAACTGAATGAGTGGGGCCGTCTACTTCTTTGATATACCATAATTTATTTATCTTTGAGTAGGTAACGTGAAAAAAATGAATGGGGGCAAACAAATATTCTCCATATAAGGCCTTGTTCTTGTGTTGTTCAGGTAAAATTTTTTTAAAAAAATTATTATCTTCTATATTTTTCATAGAGTGTTCTCCTTCAAGTTTCCTCACTTTCATTATGAGTAAAGTATTATTTTTTTGAAGTTTAATTCTTAACGAATGTTCATCCGGCATCATTACGAGAACGTTTCTCTCGTAATAATGACGGGGAAGAGAGATGAAAGAAGATAGAGCTTAAGAGGCAATTGCAAAATTCACCTCATTTTTTCTTTTTTTCAGATTGACTCACTCCTGCCCTTTGGAGACAAGCGCTTTTGGCAGCGTAAAGGAAAACTGAGAGCCCGCATTAAGAGAGGATTTCACAAAAATATCCCCGCCATGCGCCTCAATGATTTTCTTACAAAAGGAAAGACCAAAACCCGTTCCTTCATATTGGGAATTTGTGTGCAATCGCTTAAAGAGGTGAAAGATGATTTTTTGATGTTTTAAATCAATGCCAATTCCATTGTCTTCAACGGAAAAAAGCCAAGCGTTTTTTTTCTCTTTCACCTTAATATGAGCGACAGGCTTGTTGTTTTCATTAAACTTCAAGGAATTACTTATTAAGTTTTGAAACACCCTGGCCAACAACACCCTATCTCCATAAACCATGGGAAGAGGATCAGAATGAACAACAGCTTTCCTATCTTTAATTGTCTTTTTTAATATCATTTTAACAGAATTTACAATCTCTTGCGTAGAACAAAGACTGATCTTCAGCGTCGGAGAACCAAATTGGGAATAGGCCAAAACACCATTCACCAAGTCGCTCATTTGCTTCACATTTTTTGTGATGCTTTTGAAATAACTTTTTGCTGTTGGAGAGAGTCCTTCTTTAAAATCCTTTTCAATGAGTTGACAATAATTGCCTATTGTTCTTAAAGGCTGATTTAAATCATGGGCGCAAATATGAGCAAATATTTCTAACTCTTCATTGGATCTATTGAGAGTTTTTATCATTTCCTCCATTTTCTTTTCCATCATTTTGCGTTTTGTGATTTCTTCCACAAACAAAATAATGCCGCCAATATCTCCTTCCGCTTTATACCAGGGTAAAAGCTCCCATCTCCACCACTCTATGCTCCCATCAGTCCGCTTAAAGCTATCTTCCTCACAGGAGAGAGACTCTCCCGCTAATCCTTTTTGATGCGCTATTCGCCATTTTTTCGGCATATCAGGAACCAAATCGTAAAGTTTTTTGCCAATCGCATCTTGAGTGGGCGTATTTGTCCCTCCCACAAACTGTTCACTCATAATGATGTAACGCATCTCTGTATCAAAGATCGCAATCGCTGCAGGGATTTTTTTTATAAAATTTTTAAAAAGGATTTCTTCATCTTTTTTAAGGATAAAGTCTTTCGTATGGGCAGCTCTTAAATGGAAATTTTGAGATGTTAAAAGAATTTTAGAAAAAAAGTGTTGTGCTTCGTTTTGGATGTCAGTCTTTAGAGACTTGGATTTTTGCATCAATGTGCTCCTTTCTCTCAGATGAGACGTAAGTCGCTCTCTTACTCTCTATCCTTTCTTAATAATTCCGCCGCGTCAAGCGCCGCGTAACTCAAAATAGCAGAGGCCCCTGCCCTCTTGAAGCCGATAAGGCTTTCCATTAAGGCTTTTTCATAATCAATCCAGCCCCTTTCGGAAGCTGCCTTAAGCACACTATATTCGCCACTCACCTGATACGCAAAAATCGGAAGGGGAAACGCTTCTTTCAAACGATAAATAATGTCTAAATAGGGAAGACCTGGCTTCACCATCAGCATATCCGCCCCTTCTAAAAGGTCCTGTGCCCCTTCGCGTAAAGCTTCATGAGCATTCGCAGGGTCCATCTGATAGGTTTTTTTATCTGCCTTTCCTAAGCACGACTGAGATCCTAAGGCATCCCGAAAAGGCCCATAGAAAGCAGACGCATATTTCGCAGAATAAGCCAAAATACGAACGTTTTGATATCCTTCTTGATCGAGTGCCTTTCGAATCACGCCAACCCGCCCATCCATCATGTCCGAAGGGGCTACAACGTCTACACCCGCATGCGCAAGAACAAGTGTCATTTCTTTTAAAACGTCAAGAGTCTCGTCGTTAGCCACCTCTCCCCTTCTTAACACGCCATCGTGTCCATGGGATGTATAGGGATCAAGGGCAACATCAACAATCACCCCCAAATCAGGAATGGCTTGTTTCAATAGCTGAGTGGCACGACACATAAGGTTATTAGGGTTAAGTGCTTCTTTGCCGTCTTCACATTTGAGGCTAGGATCTGTATGAGGGAAAAGAGCAACAGCTCGAATTCCTAAATTATAGGCTTTTTGGCAAAAGGGGATCACTTCCTTTAAGGAGTGTCGAAAAATACCCGGCATGGCCACAATGTCCCGGGGAGCGCTTTCTTCTCGAACAAAGAGTGGCAAAATCAAATCTTTGACAGAAAGCTGTGTTTCTGCCACCAGGTCCCGACACCACGCCTCTTGCCGTGTCCGCCGCAATCGGCTTTGGGGAAACTCGGCTGTCACAAGCTTCATATTTGACTCCATTCTATACCCAATCAACTTCAAAATATGGACTTTTGTTGCAATTTTTCCATTGTCATCCCCGTCCTCGCGAAAGCGGGGAACACGGGGATCCAGCAAGCATCTGAAATAAAAAACTTTTTTAAAATTAAATTTTTATTGCATTTTTTCTCTTAGTCATTTCAAACACCCTCAAACTCTAATACTTCTCTGGATCCCCGCTTTCGCGGGGACGGGGATGACAATGGAAAATACACACTTTCATTCAGGAGCGGTATATATTTATTATGGCAAAAAGAAATGGGAGAGGCAAATAATTTGAACAAATGGCCAATCGAGCTCTAATAAATTCCTGCACGCAAAAGGATCGTATAAACATTATTCGTCTGCCCGCTATGCCCTCCTATGCGTTGCCACCCAGCCGTAAGCGCAACATCATTCGTAAAATAAAACCGTAATCCTGTCCCCACTGTATAGCCTTCTCGACCTCGGCCAAAGACTTGCTGATTTGAAATTTTTATAGGAGTCAACTGAAAGTTATAATCTGCCCCGCCTTGCACGTAGGGAGCTATAGATGTGAAGAGGTCACAGGCAACTTTAAAAAAGTAAGAAATATCTAGGAACGTAAATCCATAGTTCCTCATACTCATGGTGCCATTTACACGATTATTGTTAGACTCTCGATAGGATTCACTTGAAAAATATTCAAACCCATACCCTACCTGAAAAGATCCTTGCCAATTATCGGCCGGAACAAATGCATAATTTACAGAAGGATAAACAGACCAACGAGAGGCTTTGGCTTTTGAAAAAATAGGGGTGAGATTTGGAAGATTAAACCTTTTAATATGCGTCGTAATATTGCTGTACCCCGTCACAACATTTAAAAAGAAATTGGGAGTAAAGTTATACATAAGATAAGGATAATAAGTATCCTCATCAGGCTGCACAGTCGTTATTCCAAGAGGAGAGAGAGCGTTGGTATGACGCCGAGTATAATAAAACCCTAATTTTAAGTCAGAGAGAACTTTATAATCTACCCCTAAAGTGCCTCCATAGGCTTGTCCTTTGAGTCGAGAAAGAAAAAAACTATCTCTAGTCGAATATGTATTTGCACTTCCCCAAACATAGAGTTTGTTTGCGGGGGGAGCTTCTTTTTTCTTTTCTTCTGTTTTTTCTTCTTTTGAGTACTCTGAAGCAGCCAAGGGAACAATGTTCGATTGAAATTGCCCCCACGCAGGAGAAGCGCCAACCGTTAAACAAAAAAATAATGTCTAAACAATAGGTTGTGATTTTTTTATCCCACAAAAACGAGGATTCTTTCCTCAAGAAAGGCGTCTTTTTTTGTGAGTGTTTCAAAGCATCCCTGTTATGGTTTTTAATTATTTTTAGACATTGGCTGTCTTTTTTTTGAATTTTAAAAGCTTTTAACATGGGAGTCCGTAAAGTTCAACAAAGTGAATTAAAAACTCATCTGACATTTGTAACCTCTTATGTCACTCTTGGATCGATTTCCTGTCTGTTGAGAGATGATCCCCGATGAAGGAATGCTAATGTTTTCTTTGAAAACAAAGCATTCCTAGCTCGGGGATGACAAACGCTGGTTAGCCGAGATAAAAGTGTCCAAGGACAAGAGGCATAAAAATGGAATGGCAAGACGAAGGCGTGATCCTTCACACACAAACCTTAGGTGAACGCAAGCAAATTGTGAGTCTTTTTACCCAGTCCCATGGGCGGTGCGTGGGCGTTTTCGGGGGGAATTCCAAAACAAAAGCCTGGCTCCAATGCGGTGGAAAAATGAAAGCACGCTGGGGAGCGCGTCTTGAAAACCACATCGGCTATTGGACCTTTGAACCCCTCTCTACAAAAACGGCGTTCTTATTAGATGAGCCAGGACCTCTGGCGGCTCTTGTAAGCGCCACAGCCCTCTGTCAAGTGGCTCTTCCTGAGCGCAATGCCTATCCTCACCTCTTTGAAAAATTTGAAACTTTTCTAGAAGACCTTCGCTCTCCTCACTGGGCCACCTCTTATGTCTTTTTTGAGCTCGCCCTTTTAGAAGAGCTTGGCTACGGCCTGAGCCTTGAAGCGTGCGCCATGACAGGAGTAACGGCAAATCTTGTCGCTGTGTCTCCCCGCACAGGAAACGCTGTTTGTGAGGCGATTGCCCGCCCTTACCAAGGTCGTCTCCTGCCGCTGCCTTCTTTTATTCCTGAAAAAAACATAAAAAATAAGCCTCATCATCAAGAAATCCTCGACGCCTTGCAGCTTACAGGCTATTTTCTCGAAAGAAATCTTTTGGGTCGTCCCCTGCCCCCCGCCAGAACACGGTTGGTACAGCAGTTTGTTAAAATGAGGAATGTTCATGACCGTCCGTGATGTGGAACTCGTTGAGGCTTTAGGAGAGCGTTATCTCTCTTACGCCTTATCCACCATTGTGCAGCGCTCCCTCCCCGATGTGCGCGATGGGCTCAAGCCGGTCCATCGCAGGCTCCTCTATGCTATGCGTGAACTAAAACTAGACCCCAAATCAGGGTATAAAAAGTGCGCCCGTGTTGTGGGAGACGTCATGGGTAAATTTCACCCCCATGGGGAAGGCTCCATTTACGACGCCATGGTGCGCCTTGCGCAAGATTTTGCGGTGCGCGTGCCTCTTGTCGATGGGCAAGGGAACTTTGGAAACATCGATGGGGATTCTGCAGCTGCCATGCGCTATACGGAAGCGCGTCTCACCGCTGCTGCAGATGCTCTCATGGAAGCCCTCGATCAAAATGCAGTCGATTTCAAAAGCACCTACGATGGTGAGAATGAAGAACCAGTCGTTATGCCTGCGGCTTTCCCTAATCTCTTAATCAATGGGGCAACGGGCATTGCCGTTGGCATGGCCACCAGCATCCCTCCGCATAACTTCAATGAAGTCTGTGAGGGTGTCATTGCCCTTATTCGAAACCCTAACATTTCTATAGAAGAGCTTGTGCAGCACATCCCCGGCCCTGATTTCCCCACAGGGGGTCTTTTGGTAGAAAGCCCTGAGAACATGCTCAAAGCTTATCAAACCGGGCGCGGCAGCTTTCGCCTGCGTGCCAAATGGGAGGTGGAAAAGCTTGATTTTGGCCAATATCAGCTTGTGGTTACGGAAATTCCTTACCTTGTTCAAAAGTCAAAGCTTGTCGAAAAAATAGCTGATCTTTTAGCAGATAAAAAGCTCCCCCTTTTGGGAGACATGAAAGAAGAATCAACGGACAAGGTCCGTCTTGTTTTTGAACCTAAATCTCGGGTTGTAGATCCCGCCGTCTTGATGGAGTCCCTTTTTCGCCATACGGATCTCGACATGCGCATTCCTTTAAATATGAATGTGGTAAGTGGCAAAGGAATCCCTGGCGTTTACAACCTGAAGCAGGTTTTGGAGGCTTTTTATCAGCACCGCCTAGACGTGCTTGATCGCACCACCCAGTTTCGCCTCGACAAAATTGAGCATCGCCTTGCTGTTCTTGAAGGATATCTGATTGCCTATTTGAATCTTGATGAAGTCATTCGCCTTATTCGAGAAGAAGATAACCCGAGTCCCCTTATGCAAGAAAAGTGGGGCCTCACCGAAGTCCAAGCCGAGGCCATCTTAAACATGCGTTTGCGCAGCTTACGCAAACTGGAAGAAATTGAAATCCGGAAGGAGCATAAAAGCCTTACCGAAGAACAAACGACTCTTTTGAAGTTACTTGAAACACCTGCTTTACAACAGAAAACACTTATCCAAAGCCTTGAAAAGCTGAAAGCCCAATTCCAAGCGGATAATCGCCGCAGAACGCTCCTCTCTTCTCCACCTGAAGATATTATTGTCCCCATCGAAGCCATTGTAGAACGCGAACCTGTAACCGTGGTTTGTTCTCAAAAAGGATGGGTGCGGGCCTTAAAAGGCCATACCCTGACACCGGACGATATTAAATATAAGGATGGGGATGAAGAGAAATTTATCCTGAAAGCCGAAACAACGGATAAGCTTCTTATTTTTACAACCCTGGGGCGCTTTTATACCCTTTCCGTGGATAAGCTTCCCCGCGGTCGCGGCCACGGGGATCCTCTGCGATTAATGGTTGATTTGGCCTCCGAAGAGGAGGTGTTGGAGATCTTGGTGCACGCGCCTGGGAGTGAAGGGAAAATCTTAGTGGCCTCACGGGATGGCCGCGGCTTTATTACCTCACGGGCGAGTCTCGTGGCCCAAACCCGGGGTGGCAAGCAAATCTTGAATGTAGACGGCCCCACAGCCATCCTTTGCCGAGACGTCACAGGCGATCACTTGGCGATCATTGGCCAAAATCGAAAACTGCTCATTTTTAAAACAGAAGAAATCCCCGAAATGGCCCGTGGGAAAGGGGTGATTCTTCAACGCTATAAGGATGGCGGGCTCTCCGACGCCAAGTTCTTTACCCTTGCTGAAGGATTGTCCTGGAAAATTGGAGACAAAACACGCCTTGAATCAAAGCTTCTCCCTTGGCTTGGAAAGCGCGCTCAGGGAGGGAAACTCCCTCCCCCTGGATTTCCTCGAACAAATCAGTTTTAAAAGGGTTTGGCACTAGGTGTTTAATCTCAAAGTGTGATGGGATGAGGTTGGTTTTTCAGGCAAAAGAACTACCTCTCCCCTTGTGGGAGAGGTCGTCCCGAAGGGGCGGGTGAGGGGATCTAGTGTTCAGTAATTAGTTATCGGTAATCAGATCGAAATTTTTAAATCTTCTGATTACTGATTACTGAAAAATACCCCTCACCCGCTGCTGCGCAGCGACCTCTCCCACAAGGGGAGAGGTAAAAGAACTCAATTGCCTTAGAAATTTTCATGAGATACCCCTAACAATCAACGCAATTAATTGATTTTTTATACTTATTAATGTATTATGTATTTCTTTATTTTCAAGCCTTTCATGGGAGAACCCGGGCATGTCAAAGAATTTAGGACAACGCTTGAAAACGTTGCGTCATCAAGCCGATTGGATTGGAGTCAGGGAGGTCAAAGAAACTCTTAAATATTACTCGGCTCGCAACGGAAAAGTAGAAAAAAACACCACAACCATTGACCATGGCCTTATGGTGGAGGTTCTTGTCGACGGCCACTTTGCCTATTGTGGAACGAGTGATACAAGCGACCAGGCCTTACAAGCCGCCTGTGATCAGGCAGTTTACTTAGCAAGTCATATGTCCCCCTGGAAAGTTTTTCCTTTTACGCCTGAACAGCGCCCCCTGGCTGTTGGAAAATATCAGGCGCCCACAACAACTCCGCTGAGTCAGTCAATAACGAGTGACGTTATAGGGCTGCTGATTGAGGCGACACAAAAAATGAAAATCTCAGATAAGATTGTGAACTGTATGGCTCAAGCCTTTTTGAGTGAGAAAGAATCTACCTTCGTAAGCAGCACAGGGTCACACACACATCAGATCATCGATTCAGTCGCTTCTAATTTGACCGCAACAGCTCAAGAGGGCTCAGAAATTCAAACACGCAGCACTGGCATGCCCTGCTATCAAGGAGGCCTCGAACTTTTAAATAAGGCGCTCCTGGAGCAAGAAGCTGAAAGGATTGCACAAGATGCCTTAGACTTATTGAGCGCCGACCAGTGCCCAACGGGTGTCTATGATGTGGTGTTGGCACCGGATCAACTTTATCTTCAAGTCCATGAATCAATAGGCCACCCCTTAGAACTCGATCGCATCTTAGGTGACGAGCGTAACTATGCGGGCTGGAGCTTTGTTCAACCCTCTGACTTTGGCAATCTGCAATATGGGTCCCTTTTACTCAATGTAGTCTTTGATCCTACGCTTGTTGGTGAATATGCCTCCTATGCCTTTGACGATACGGGACATCCTGCAACATCCCAGTATCTTATTAAGGATGGAGTGCTCTTACGGGGACTTGGGGGAATTGATAGCCAAAAACGGTCTAACCTCCCTGGAGTTGCTTGCACACGGGCAAGCTCTTGGAACCGACCCCCTATTGACCGTATAGCGAACGTTAACATTGAACCCGGAGATACCTCTTTTAATGAGATGATCTCTGGGATAGAGCGCGGTATTTATATGACAACGAACAGGTCTTGGTCGATTGATGACTATCGGAATAAATTTCAATTTGGCTGCGAGTACGCAAGACTCATTGAAAACGGAAAGCTTACAAAAATACTTAAGAATCCCAATTATCGGGGCATCACACCTACCTTCTGGAAAAATTTGCAGAAGGTGGGAGATGCTTCAACCTTTAAAGTTTGGGGTCACCCTGCTTGTGGAAAGGGAGAGCCCAATCAACTAGTGAAGGTAGGACATGCTGTTCCCACCTGCTTGTTTCAAGATATTGACGTGTTTGGAGGCTCATCATGAGTCAGGATATAAGACATCATCAAAAAGAAGAGTTAAAAGCTCTTGGCAACGCTCTTTTCAAAGAGCTTAAAGCGCACGAGGCGATGACCTTAACCTATTCTGGAGAACAATCTTTATTCATAAGGGTTAACCAAGCCAAAGTTTGTCAGGCTTCTGATATAAATCAAGGGTTTGTGTCGATGGATTTTATCTC